>JBJFGR010000156.1:0-26503 GCA_051892875.1 Succinivibrionaceae bacterium | reverse complement strand
TACTTTAATAATAAGTGACAATTTCATAACAACCATCACGATAAGTTAACTTATACTTTCCACATGTTGGATAAGTACCATAATAATTCTCATAATAATTTTGTTTTTCTAAAGTCATTGATTCTTCTTTTACTGTAAATGTATTTCCACAGAGATCTTCAAAATGATAATTACAAAGTATTTCTTCATTATAATCAGGTCCTGTCGTTTCTACAACAGTACACCCAATCATAAACAAAGTCATTGCTAAAATTAAGAATTTCATCATTATACATTCCTTCCATTTTCATATACATACTTGAGAGTCGGGAAACGAAGACTTTCTTGTCCTTGTTTATTTTTTGTAATTTCAAAGTACTTAATTGTCACAGTCTTACCAATAATCTTAGACGGATTCTTCATCCATTCAATTCGCTGTTCACGAGAAAGACCACTACCAACATTCACATCATTTCCCTTATGTTCAATGATAAGAGACTTAACACCAGTGAACTTCACATTGCCCTTACCAGGTTCAGAAGTAGTCATTTCTGCAATTTCAATATCCTTCACAACATATTCTGCATCATCGAACTTCTTAATCTTCAAAAGGTTCTTAGTACGACCAACTTCAAATTCAACGTCCCTACGAAGCATAAAACCTTCCCAATTACCATCTTCCACATACTGAGACCAACGGTCAAAATCTTCCTGAGAAGTAATGCGTTCCTGTTCGAGCAACTTGATAGTAGCAAACTTGTTGCCCTTAAACATTTTCTGCATTTCCTTATAACGTTCAGAAAAGATAGCAGACTTTGTCTTCATTTCAAATTCATTCAAAGTCACAAAGTCAAAAATCTGATAGCACGGATTTTTAATGGTCCAATTCTTCTTCTTAATTTCCTTCATGATCCAATCGAAGTGCTCATCACCATTTTCGTCAACAATACAAAGTTCACCATCGAAAACATAATTGCCAGTCGGAAGATCACGAACAAGCCATTCCACTCCTTCCTTCATATTGTCAAGAGTAGTAAACGGCTTTCCCTGACGAGAAATAAAATCAACAGAAACATTCTTAGAAGTCTTCTTAACCATTGCAACGCAACGGCATCCATCCATTTTCCTCGAGGCATACCACGTACCATCAATCGGGTTCACACCCTTTACTTTGTCGAGAAGATGAGCAAGAGTGACAGTAAATTCCTTAGTGGCTTCCTCACCGATTAACTTGTCAAAAGAAGCCTTAGAAAGTCCAATCGTCAACTTACGCTGAAGAATTGCCTTAAGAATTTCTTGGTCAGCAATGCAAAAACTACCAATAGTCTTTTCAACGAGAGCGATGGCGTCATTGCCAGTCACTTCACGAGAATTTAACTTTTCCAACATGTTGTGGAATTTCTTATAGTTCTTGTCAATCGTATCAGAACCGCCCTTAGTAGGCATTTCAAACTTCTTAACGCCGTAATTACGGTCCTTGTTGTAAGTGTCTTCGTAAATCTGCTTGATAGTATCATTGATATTGTCATTCATAATGGCAGACTTTTCAGCAGTGCCAGCAGTAGAAGAAATCTTAGAGAAAAGCTTACGAATTTCCATATTTAAACCTCTTTTATTTTTTACAAGTATAATATAAGTATTTTGGAATGACCTGTCAACCATAAAATCTGTAAAATAATGTTTACAATACCAAAAAAGCGCCCTGGGAGACGCTTTTTACGAACATTTTACGAACAATATGTTAACTTTTTGTTAACATTATACATATTTCAACTATTTCAGGATCGACATCAATCATATATTCAATAACTTAATCTTGGCTTTAATTGTTTTTAATAATTTCTTGAAATCTTCTAATCTATTTATTTCATTTTCAAGGTCTGAAATAAATTCTCCTGGAGTTTCAGCTAAATGCAATTTATCACAATTAGATTCTATCATATTTAAATATGAGTCAACTGCCTTATAAGCAGGTTTTATTTGAAGATTTATTGCTTGAAATCTTAGACCAGAATGAAAATTAAATTCCATCTTGTTAACAAAACATTTTAGATGAGAATTCTTTTCGTCTGTGATGAAAAATGCAATATCATACTTGTAATTGTCATTGTAATTTTCATTACATTCAGAACGTAAAATATAGGACACAGAAATCAAATTTCTAAAGGCCCATTTCTTAGTTGAAGGATCCAAAAAATTACCGGACTTCACTTCAAACGCAAATTGAAGATTTTTTGTATCAACATCGCGATTGAAAGTGCTCCATTCTGGATTATGCTCATCAAAATTATACTGAATCACTTCATTACAACCAAGTGAATGACTAAGCTTCACAAGTTCTGTGTAATAAGGTTCAAATTCCTTTGTTAATGCTTCTGTATGTGCATCATTCAAAGAGAATTGACGTATAATTTTTTCTGGAGTTAACATTAATCTTCCTTCATTCCAATAGCCAAAATTTGTTCCTTCTTAGTAATACGAAGCAGTTTACGCTTAATCATATCTTCATAATCTTGGCGTGCTTGTTTCTTTGCCTTACGGTCAGTAGTCGTCTTGATAATATCCTTAAACTGCTTACCTTCCGCCTTAATTTCGGCCTTAATCTTGACAACTTCATTTCCCTGTCTAATAAAGTAATCTTTCAGCTTTTCCATCTTGTCAAACCAAGCATTTACTTCATCAACCGAAGTCAGAGTCACATAATTAAAATCACTTCCTGGTTTTATCAACTTACTAAGAATTCCAAAATGACTAGTATTCCTGATATTATTCAAATTCAGATCAGTAGAAATCATAGCATTATATACAGACTTCACAGCAATTGCAATTGGAGCCTTAATATACGTAGAGCTCATCTTATCAAAACTATTCCAAACATTTTCAAATTTAACATCGACTGAATCCAAATTAAGAGCTACTACACGTGGCTGAGTATTTCCACCAACCATCTTAAGATCATTTCTATCCCAATGACGAGAATTATTCAAATCACATGCAAAAATCAGACTTCCATGATATGGAACATCCTTAGGCGTTCCACGCCTTGCATCAGCAACAAGAACATTCTTAGGAAGTCCAAGATTATCGACAGGAACGTCAAACACATTTTCAGTCAACCAACAGCAGATAAAATCACGATAACTGCTGTAGAAATCCTGAACAATCTTTGAGTCATACTGATAACGCTGCAATGAATTGCGTTCACGTTCAGTAGAAGTGCGGTTAGTTTCATAAGCAGTCCAATTAAGCTTATCTACACGAGCAGCGACTGCATCACGGAGTTCTTTATAAGTTGCCATTTTAAACCTATTTTGTTTGAATTCTATTGTTAATATCGACCATCATCTTATCAAAGTCGATCATTTGTTCATAAAAATCATCATCAAATTCTGGCTCGTCTTCACATTCACATGTTCCATAAGCACACTTACACTTGTGACAATAGACGTTTCCATCAGAAGGAATATAAGCCCTAATCTTATTTTTTGGGTCAAGATAGAGAATAAAGTTAACAGGAAATTCCCAGTCTCCACCAGCATAAGCCCAAATAATAGCTGTGCCATCTGTCAATTGACTATGCTTGTCAATATCCTTATCGTAAAATTCAGTTGATGCGCCACTATTTTCAAAATCAAAATCAATCTTCTTTACATCTTTATTAGCCGGAGCAGATGCATCGTAAGCTACACGAATTTCAACATACGCATCAATCAATTCTTCGTAATCAGATGGAGAAATTTCAGAAAACTGTGTATATTCATTCAAATCTTTATCTCCAACAGAATGATATTCTGCATCTTCGTGATTATGAATTTCTTTGAACATCTGTTCAAGAATATCAGTTTTAGTCGAACCTTTCTTTGCAAATCTTGCCATTTTTATTCTTCCTTTAAAAAGTCATTAATAATTTGTTCATGATGAAATCCCAATTTAGGCAGTTCATCGATTTGGAACCATCTTGCATCACATGCATCATCCAAACCCTTTACTTTGTTCATATCCTTCTTGCTGACACGCACACTAAATGCAACGTCAACAATCTTCATACGAGGATCAAAGTTATGGCCATAAGTCTTGATTTGTCTGAAATACTTCGGATCAATATCAATTCCAGTTTCTTCTTTGAGCTCACGCTGAGCACCAAAGTTCAAATCTTCATCCGTCTTTTCAAAAAATCCACCAGGCAATGCCCAATAATTCTTATATGGATAATTTCCACGACGAATTAACAAAATCTTATCACCATTGTAAGCAACCGTGTCTGTAGTCACACTCGGCTCACCCCAATGATTCTTTTCCTTCTTAACAGCGTATTCCTTAAGGAATTCCTTTTCCTTTTCATTGTAATCATTACCATTCTGGAAATATAGTTCATTATCCTTAATATAGCGGAACACAACATGCGTAATGTAATCTCGAACGTCACTATAATGGCATTCAGGATTTTTAAACAAAATTTCACGGACTGCTGTAGAAGAAATTCCATCTGTAGTATCTCCAGTACCAAGGAAAGTCACAGTTGGATTTATGCCAGCAGGAAGCACAATTACATCATCTTTATCTTCACGATCGTGAACTTCACGATCAAATACAAAGAATTCATAACACTTTAAAAGCAAATCCCAATTTACCCACTTTCCAGAGCAGAGTGCATACCATTCATCATCGCCCATACAAATCGTAATCTTTTCACCACGATAATGCGCATCAAGATATTCATAAGTTCTTTTGTCTTGAATTACAATTTCATGCGCATCCAAAGACTTCTTAACCATATTCAAACGGTCATTTACAGAAACATTATAATTCTTTTCATCATTTTGAACAATTCCAATAATTAACTTATCAGATTCTCTCATTTCTTTCTTAATTCTACGAATAATTGCTTCATGTGCTTTTGTAATCGGATCAAAAGTTCCACCGTAATAGTAAATCATATTACCAACCTTTCATTTCCAAAATGTTCATCTTTTCTTGAGTTTCATTTTCCATGTGAAGTAAAACTACTTCTTCACCAAAACGATAAGCCCAAATACGTTCATCAGGCAAAAGAGAATTATGTTTAGCAATATGGTCAAATGCTTCATCAACATCATGGAATTTCTTGCGAATGTGTTGAGTCACACTAGAAACTCGCCAAAAGTCAGCTTTGAAGGGATGCCATTCAAACAGATATTCAAACTGTGCCATAGTTAACACCATCCTTTCATTTTGAGAATTTGATTCTTTTCTTCGGTTTCATTTTCCATGTAGAGTAAAACAACATTTTCGCCAAAACGAAAAGCCCAAATGCGTTCATCATCCCACAAAGACTTATTTTTGGCAATATGATCAAATGCTTCATCAACATCACTGAATTCCTGACAAATGTGATGAGTCACGTTAGATACTCGCCAGAAATCAGCATTGCGAGGTTGCCATTCAAGTAGATATTCAAACTGTGCCATAATTATACCTCTTTTATTTTTACAAGTAAAATATAGCAAAAACAGGGCTTTTGGAAACCCTGTTTTATGTAAAAAGAAGTTTACAAAGTGCTATTTTTGCGCATTTTTCTGTGCTTTATTATATTCTGTTATACTCTTTTGTGTACCTGATCCATATCGAAATGCGTAAATTAAGCCCTTAACTGCACTAAATAGTTTATCAATATTACTTTGTTCAAAATACATATAAAAGATGTCTGATTTTCTTCCGGGTAATCTACATGAGAATGAATACAATTTTGTATTCGTATCATAATAGACATAAATTAACTTTTCAGAATCATCATAAATTGTTTTAAAAGTAAATTTCCAGTAGATTTGGTTATCAGATGGATGCTTTTCAATTTTCAAAAAATCAAATTCTTCAAAATAGTCTTCAATATTAAGTGTATTAATTACAATAGATTTAATTTCTTTTTTAGCTTTTAATACCTTTTTCTGTTCAGCCAATAATGCAGATTTAGAACGATTGATAATTCTTAATACAGAATTCTTAATTGTTTCATCATTCCAAGTAGTTAACTGTGCATCTTTCTTATAACAAAAATTATCAACAGTATTATAAAGGACATTATTATTTGTTGCTAAGATAACAGCGATCTTATCATCAGTCTTAGTCATTGTCCATTCATTGACAAATCCACTTGACAAAAAATAACTAATTTCTCTGACATATTCACCATTTTGATTAGGCTTCTTAATACCATTTTCAACATTAACATTTTCTTCCATTATCGCTGGCACTAATTCACGAATCCAAGATACTCTATCTCTCCATGGAAGAGAAAGACTACCTCTGTAATCATCATCAGAGAAAACAATCAACGTATTATTTCTAAAGTAATCTTGGAAAACGTTTTCAGTTTCAAACTGTTTTTTATCCATTCTTAGATTATAGACATGATAATTTTCGACAAGACCAAGATACTTTAAATCAATTCTAATCATATCATATTTTTCAGCACCACGCCAGCCATTCTTTTCAATCTGATATGAACTATTAAAAAACCTACTTAAATTTCCCTGACTATCTCTTAAGTTAGTATAACCATAAAATACAATATCAATCATAAATAAATCCGTTATAGACTAATAAACGCTCCTATTAAAATTAAACCAATAAAAGTAATTAAAGGAAGATATTCCTTAGCGGCTTCAACTAACCATTTATATGCAATTTCTGTAGACTTATTCAAATCTTCAGAGTCTTCCTTAGGCATAACCATTTCAGGGCCAAAATACCTAAAGTATTCAACCATAGACTGTGTATAAAGGAATTTCTTAATAATAAACTTAATCATTAGACCTCTTAAATAGAATAATTAGGATTTTTCACCTTGAAAGAAACATTGTAATCATCTTTTAGACGCAATACAAATCCTTCTCTCTTATGACTCAAATTGTTTCCAAAGACAGTATTCTTATCAGACTGTTGCAACATAATATCTGCGCCAGAGACAAATACTCCCTTATCATTTGTATGACCTTCTGGAAGCTTGTAATGTTCATCCAGAACTGGAACAAATGGCAAATCCCATTGCTTTGCGAAAGCGATACTTTCATCGAAGTTCAACTTTACCCACTTTCCATCAACCTTCTTGTAGAAGTCAAAGAAATATACTTCTGTTCTTGGCAATTTATAGATATTTCCCTGAATTCCTGGTCCAACATGTTCACCACGGCAGAACCATTCACCTGGAATGTTCTTAATCTTTTCATCCAAATGAAGTCTCTTGACAGTGTCCCAGAAACCATGAGAATTACCATTAGGATTCAATTCACGAGTTCTAGAACAGACACCAATTCTCTTGGTCTTTCTTCCAAACCAACCATTAACAACTTCAGAGTATACAGTGATATTCTGACCTTCCAACTTTTCAGTTGCTACCCATTCCTTGTCTGCATATTGAGCAAACATCTTAGAATAAATCTTCTGAACATTTTCTTCATCAGACTTACCTGGGAATGTTGGATCCCATACTTCTGCAATGTTATGACGCTTACGCCAATTACGGAACCATGCATATCTCATCAACTTACGAATAAACCAACTGTCCTTCTTTCCAGTATTCAATCCAGCTTCTTCAGCATCCTGCATAATTTCTGTAATATTGAACTGAATAGTGAAGTCTTGTCCATCCTTTACCTTGTCAGTAATTCCAAGATCAACAGGACGGAACAAAATACCTTGAGAAATGACACCAAACTTGGACAACTTCATACTCTTAATCTTGAACTTTTTATCACGCAAGAATTCAAAGTAAGGATATTTAGACTGTGCTTGAATTTCCTTCATTGCATTTTCTCTTTCCTCATCAGTCATGTTCTTACCGATTTCATGATTTTTAAGCAAATTATACTTTATAGACAATTCACTATCAAGACCATCAGGAAGAAGAGAATCAACTTCAACATAAATTCCCATATCACCAGGCTTGTATTCACCCTTCTTTACAACTACTGTGTAGTCCATAACAGTTGCCAATTCAATTCGATCAGCACCTGGAATTTCACGAATTTCTTTAATCTTTACACCGTATGCCAATTTCTTTCCATACATTTTAATTCTCCTTTACTACTTGATAAGTTTTATCTTTTACTACTGACAAAATAGTAATGTTAGTGTAGTATTCCTTTAATTCTTTTTCCAATTCCTTCTTTACTTCATCTTCAGACATGCCATAACGCTTATAAAAGCATACATATCCATTTACACTAACTTCAGCCTTATAACGTTCACGTTTTGTTTCAGTCACAGCATCCATAATTAAACCTTTTATTTTCTTGAGTATTCTTTTCATTAAATGCTCTTAATACTAAGTATCTTTCTTACGCCAAATAATTGCTGCAGTCTTGAAGTAATCGCCATTCCATTCGAGAATTCCCTTGTTGTAATCAAGGCACACATTGCGATAGTGCGTCAAATCAATTACACGTTCAGGATAGCGCTTTTCAATCTTGCTCTGTTCTTGACCATTTTCGTCAAATACACGCTTTTCCATTGCGTAGTTTTCAAAATCATAGCAGAAATAATCTTCCTCAATCGCAATGTCATGAGTATGACCATACAAATTAACGAAGTTTCCACCTTTTGCAATGTAGACAGGTTCATGAGAAAGAATATATTTGTTTTCAATAATGACAGGAGTATCGTATACTTTGTCAAAACCAAGCGCATAATAATAGTCAACACGAGACTTATCCTGGAAATGCACATTGTCATGATTTCCGAGAACAAGGAACAAACGACGACCATTGCCCTTCATACGCTTAACCATTTCTTTCAATTCATTTATCTTGTCTTCATTAAGATATTCATTGTGACGACCAGTTCCACAGAAAAAGCAGTCACCCAAATTCCAAATATCGCAGTTGTCAGGAAGATAGTCAAACATTTTCAAAATATCTTCATTCATGCGATTTACTTCAGGAATGTTTGCCGGATTTCGATTAGAACCTTCAACATGATAAGGTCGTCCACAATACTTGATAATATTGGAATGACCCAAATGAAGGTCTGAAATAATAAAAGTCTGTCGAGTTCTTTGCAACATTTAATAATTCCTTAATTTTTACATGTATAATATAATAAAAAAGGGCTTCATTGGAAACCCTTTTATTTGTAAAATTTTGTTTACTTAGCTGTTCGTAGATTGTTCGTATAATGTTAATAAAATGTTTACAATAATGTAATATCAAATGGAATTTGGCTTTTTATTGAAATGACGACATTAAAATGGAGATTATAGCTACATTTAAACATCAATTATAGCATCTTCAATTGTATATATTTTACCATTATAACCAAGTCTGCCTTTAGTATCATCGTAATTCCATTCAAATCCTTGTAAAGAGTTTTCTCCTGGATAACCATGAGGTCTTGCCATAATAGTTATTTTGTTTCCTTTGTCATTGATATATTCAGCAGTAGCAAACTGGTGAATATGACCACATATCCAAATAGAACCATCTGCCATTTCATCTAAGAATTTCTTTCCAGTAAAATAGAACATTGGATTTAGATAGTTATTTCTATATTCCCAACCAACACCTAATTCAACAGGACAAAAATGAGTTACCATGACTTTTGGCTGTTTCTTAACCAATTCCATCATAAGTTTTTCATAATGGTCCCAAATGTCTAAAGGAATTTGATTAAAATACTTCCAATGACAACCATCAAACCATTGTCTTCTCCAAATTAGAGGCATTGTTCCAGCAAATGCTGGTATAACTTCTGCTTTGAAGTCACTCATACCCATGCATCCAGCAAATGAACCATAAGTATCACCTTCTAATAAATGGACATTTGGAATTTTATTACAAAAATCAATTAAATGCTTTATCTTCATTTCTGAATTGACAAAGTTTCTATTTGATTCTGAACAAGTTGCACCTTTGACAACCAAATCATGATTACCTAAAGTAATAATGACTTCTTTGTATTTGTCTTTAATGAAATTAACAAACTGTTTCCATGAACATGCATCATTAGATATATCACCAGCTATAACGATACCTTCAGTCTGTGGAAGTTGTTTCATATTCCACCACTTTGTAAAAGTATCATTTGCTTGTTCATCTGACCAATCATTTTGATGCTTCTTATTATAAAGATTAAAATTAAAGTCAGCATGTATATCTGATAATATTAGATATTTCATTTATTTTCCTTAATATATTTTTCAACAATTTCTTTAAACTTTCCTGATTTAACTGTTTCAGAAATTAAATTTTGTAAGTAAGTTGGTATATCAACACCAGCTTCATCGGCTAATTTCTTATATACTTCATACTCTTCTTCTGTCAATTCAATTTCAACTTCTTCCCAATCATTTTCCTGACTCATCTTCTTTCTCCACCATTCTATACAAAATATCTACTTGATATTTTCTTTGATTTGACACTTTAATCATTTGACTAAGATAATCTAATACATACCACAAAACAAATACACCCAAAATATACCATCCATACGCTGGAGCTGTCGCTGCCAAGAATGAATCAACCAATAAGGCTAAACAAACTAAAAGAAGCAAAATCAAGAAATAACAAATAAAGTCAATAGCTTTATAACACCATTGATATACACCAATAAGTTTAAGCTTTTCTTTCTTGCTCTTATCTTGCATTTCTTTTTTGAGTTCTTTATCCATTATCTTGTATTACCAACTCTCAATATAAACTAACAATTCTTCATCTTTCATTTCAGAATAAACATTCTTAAAATCATTTAAATATGAATTCAAAGTATTATAATTATAATTCCAATCCATTCTTGCTGCAAAATGATATTCATTATAAATTGGAAATTCTTTATCCATTATTTCTTTATTAACTAAAAGTTCATCACTAAGAGAATGATAAACTAAAGGATCATTATAATAATTATCGAAATTGTTTTTTGATGCATCAATAACTCTTTGTAATCTATCAATTATATCTTTTAAATCAGTTTTTGTTATAATAAATTGTTCACCACTAAAAGTCTTAACAACATCACCATCTCTATAAATCATTTTGTCATCATATTTATGATAAAGATATTGAATAAACCAATAATGTTTTCTCATATATAAAGACTCAATCTCATGATAATTACAATTAGCCTTAGCGAATTCTCTAAGTGTCACTAATTCATTTTCATTGTTTTTTTCTTCTTCTGTCGTAAAATTATTGATATTATATGAATATGGATTTTCTTTTAAAGAATAATCTGGATCATTTTGATGTTCTGCTTCCCAATTAAAGTATCTATTATATGCTTTATTTACTTCTTTTTCATATTTTGTCCATAAAAAAGCACTATAATTGTTATAATTATGACAACTACTCAAATACTTATTATATGATTCTAAATTTTTTACTTTATGTGCATATACATCTAAACCCATTTTATACCTCAATATGATTTGTCATTAATTTATATTCTTTTGCTAAAATAGTGTATGCTGCAGCTTTTACTGCCATATCATATTTGTATGCTTCATCAATTGGCACATTTTTAGAATCAAAATCTGAACGTAATTCTTTTGTAGTTGTTTCAATTAAACCAAAGAAGAATTTATGTGTCTTTTTTACTATATAGAAATTAACAACATAATCATAAACTACTCGTGTTTCTTTCTTTAATATCTTTATTTCTTTACTATAAAACGGCTTCATTTTTCAATTTCCACTTTATCAACTTCTAACCAACCATCTTCAGTTTCTTTGTAAGTGACTTTTTTATGTTCCTTACCAAACTGAGTATAACCAAATTTTGAATTGACTACTTTTTGTTTTTCTAATTCAACATCTAATTCTTCTTTTGTCCATTCAGGATGGTCAATTTCCATATACTTTCTAGCACAATCCTGACAAAGATTTCTTATCCAACCAGAACTACTTTTCCATATTACTCGTTTACCATTTTCTCTTGGCTCTGCTCCACAGTCTTCACAAATCCATTCTGATAAACTTGTTGCAATAGATTCCAAATGTTCATCTGTTGTTGGACAATAAATTCTTAACTGTCCAAACTTTTCTTTTATTTCCTCAAATCTAAAAGCCTTCTTATCAGACTTTGACATTTTGTCATATTCTTTAAACAATCTTGGAAGATAACGATTTTTCCATAAATCCTCCCAACCATTACCATCCCAATAATTGTAATAGTTTACTTCTAGATTTTTGGATTTTCCATGAAACATTTGTTGGCCCTTATAATTATGATACCTCAAAAATGGGTACTTTTTCATAAGTGCCAATAATTCTTCATCTTTTATAGGATATTTTGCTTTCTTCATAATCTAAATATAATAAATCATGACTATTCTGTCAATCCTATAGAAAAATTAAAATCCAAAAATCTTAATCTTCTCCAATCCACTTAATTTGATTTCTTTTGTATTCTCTACGAAGATGCTTCAAGATTTCCATCTGTTCATCAACAAAATTCTTGGCCTTTATATACTTTGTAGTTTTGAACTGATGATTTTGTTCAGAAAAACCATTATACGTATCCCAATCACAAAGCTCACCATCAACACTATTAATACGCTTCAATGGATATACTGTTGCTTGACCAAGCACATGAGAAGCAATATGATTAATCAAAGTCTTTGGATCACGTTCATAAATTGGCATATCAGAAATATATTCTGCAAACTTAACTCGTCCATATACATTTTGAATGTATACGTTTGCGTTTATATTTTTATCTAGACTTAAAAACGTTTTAATTTCAAGTCCATGCGCTTCAAAAATTGATTTAAATTCTTCAAGAGTCATTTCAATAACATCTTTAATTTTTATATGTATAATATAAGTATTTTTGGATTCTTTGGAAACCCTATTTTATGTAAAATAACGTTTACATTATACAATTTTATGCCCTTCCAAGACTCTGGAGGCCATCCAATTTTGCTCCAAGGCGCATTCTAGGGCATTTTTTAAGATTTCCCATAAAAATATACGGCCATATAAAAAGACACCAAAAAGAGCGCCTTATAAATGTGTCAATTTTTCAAATGTAAACTTTAATTTACAAAAGTAATGATGTCACCAGAAGTTTTTACGTATATTTTTTCCAAATCCAAAATAGTAGATTTTTTATCATCTAATGACTCAATTGGAGCAATTACACAAAATGCACCAATGCCATAAACAATAGTCACTTCTGAAAAATGGTCTTTATATTTTAATTGAATATGATAATTTTCCCATTCATCTTTTGAGTCTGTATAAATGAATTCTCTAAACTCTTTATTCCATAGATTTTGATAAAAGAATTCCATACATTCCCAAATTTGGTCTTTATCTTTACCTTTATAATTGTATTGCAATGATTCTTCTTCAAAGGATTTTCCAGTTTTAACTAATTCAATCAATTTTGAAAACATTTGATTACGTTTAACTTTTTGTTTAACTAATTGTGCTAAACCTTCTGGAAAAGATTTTCCTTTTAAATCAGTCAATTCATTCTTTACAATTACTTTTCTATTCATATCATATTTATTTCTTCTTTGACTTCTTAATTATAAAGTTATCGTATTCACTTGTTTTAAATGAATTTGTATCAATATCATCGATAAACTTCTTACTATCCTTATATACGTCTGTATGTTCTGCAATCCACGTGACCTTATATTCATAAAGTTCAATAGAATTTAATGAAATACGAGGATGATAATCATCTAATGCTTTATTATAAGAACTAGATGCAAGATACTTTTCAAATTCCATTTTTGCATATTCTCTATAAGCATCCTTGATTTCCTTAGAAGCATCACTTGCTGTAAGATATGGTTCAATGTCAATTGGAGCTAATTCAACAACATCAATCATATCTAATAGAGCATTATATTGTGCATCCTTAAAATCAACAAACTGAACTTGTTGAGAAAAATTACGATGCATACGCTTACCAATCTTCTTAGTAATCAAATCAATATATTCTCTTTCTTTAATATGTGCATATTCAGTGATTGCAACTTGACGACAATCTGTTAGCTTATCAGCAATTAAATTACCAATATAAATATCATCAATATTAAAATAGCCAAACCACTTTTTCTTTACTTTACCTTCTTCAACTCTTTCTGTTCTAGAATTTCTAGTAATTGTTTGACCATTTAGAAATGTAACGGTATAGTCAAATTGAATGTAAGGTTGTTTAAAACCCTTTGTATAAACAATATACACATTATCAATTGTTGCTACAGCGAATTCATGTGTTTCTTTATAACAATTATTCTGACCAACAAAATAATGTGATATAGGTAAATCGATGTAAGTTACAATCTTTAATTTTGTATCTAATATGCATCCAAAATCTGGAGCTACTTTTTCTGTTAAAATTTTCTTCATTTTATTCCTCATCATTATCCCATTCATCTGCTATAATGAATGCTGCTTCTCTTGCGTCATTAATTATTTTTAATGCTTCTTCTTTTGTAATTGTCTTTACTTCTTCATCATCTTGAATATCGTATGATGGAGATATATAAGCCTCTATTTTAACTTGTCCATATCCTTCTGAATTTAAACCTGCATTTAACCAATCATGTTCATCATTATACTTAATGCGAATTACATGAGCCTTGCATCTTACAAAATTTCTTCCTTTAAAATCTACAGAAATAATATGTGCAATTTTAATGTCAGATTTATCTTCTCTTGAACTAGCTTTCAAATAATTTCTTCCATAAGTAATTACGTATTTTCCAGCCCAATCCTGCATGGACTTTTCACGATCTTTTGCTCGTTTTGCTTCTCTAACTTCTTCAAGCTTCTTTGCTGCATCATCTCTTAATGCTTTCAATTCAGCTTCAGTGTTAAAATTCTTTAAAATTTCTTGATTATCCAAAACATCCTCCTGGATTTTCTAATTCTTCCTCATTTTTCATACATCCATCTTAATTAATTCTACAATTTTATCATAATCAGTCTGAGATCCATCACAAGTTACGTAATTGAATTTTTCATCATCCAACATTTTTCTAATTCTATTATCGATTTCAATTGCTTCAGCTTCAGTTTGATTTCGACCATTAGGATTGTATACATTCTTTCGTCTTACAAATATATTAAAAGTTCTCTTATATTTGTGTGCAGTATATAATGCTGCATCTTGATATGGCTTCTCATCTGTATACATTGGGCCCAATGCTATTGGACTATCACTAATAATTACATCCACTTTACCTAATAATCTTTCAATCTTTAAACACTGTTTTCCAATTACATATAGCTGACAATGTTGTAATGGAAATTGGTCATCTTGCCAAACTCTATCTTTAGCATATTCTGACACATATTCACAATCGATACCAGCCATTTTCAATTTCGCAAAAATATAAGCAGCACCAGTCGACTTACCTGCTCCTGGTCCTGCAAACAAATTAACAATTAAAGTATTTTTCATCTATATTCCTCCTTCCACCAATCTTAACTACTACCCAATTCTGATCAAATTCCATTATTTGCCTCTATTAGTTCTTGTTTAATTTCTTCCATTCTTTCATCATTTCTTAAAAGAAACCATGATAAATTATTTAATTTATTCATTAAAGTTTTAATGTTTAATACTATATCTTCTTTCTTTCTAAGATTAGTTTCCTTTTTTAATTTTTTCATATAATAAAGAATTTTTTTATCATATTTCCAAAGGGAGCCATCATACAAATGATGCCACCATGTTCCTTCTTGCCAAAAATATGATTTTGTAATATTTCCATCTTTTGTAGAAATACCAGCATGTTGCCACAAAAACGGAAACAAATCTTCCACTTTTTCTATTTTAACTTCTTTGTGATCCAAATAAATTAGATTATCATCAGTATCATAATCATCTAATAATGTTCCAAAAGAACATTTACCACAATCACTAAAACCATTTAAACTTATCTTCATAGTCTAAATATAATAAAAGATGGTCGAATTGTCAACCATCTTATAAAAATTTCACTCTAATTATCTCTATATAGAACGATAATATAATCATTTGTCAATTGGACACTTTCAAGAATTCTATTACCTTCTCCAATAAAACTATTTACCAGATTATCCATGATTTCTGAATTATAATCAAGCTTTCTGTTTATAAAATGAACTTTTTTCATTGATTTTCTCCACAATAACGTTTGATACAATCAACTTTTTCACTGTATAAAGACTTGCTCAGACTTTCAATTTCACAAGTCAACTTGTATTCTACAGATAGAATTCCCATTATCTATAACTCCTTCCAAGAATCAGCTGTTCTTGTAAAAAATTTCTGAATGTTTCTTTACTTACTTTTTTAATTTGAATAGATGTGTCTTTTACCTTAACAATCTTTCCAGATAAATTACGATAAAGTTGTCTATATTCAATACGATCCTTTCTAATGATCATATCCCAACGGAAACTATGTCCATTCATTCGCATTACCATTTCAGATGCATTCAAAGGCATATATGCAATTGCTGTGACTGTAAAATCAGGCATTTCCTTATTCTCATATTCCATAATCATTGACTTATCTTCAATAAGTTCATTTATAATTTCAAGTGCTTCTTCGTATGTCATAAAATTACCTTAACACTATCTGGAAAAGCCTTTTAGGCACTACTTTATTAGAAATTTTCATAGTAGTACCAATTGTTGCCGATTTACCAACATGACAATCCGGCATTATTTTAATATTTGCATCTTTTGCCCAACATTAATTCATCATATTAAGAATTTGCGCATAAGTTTCTGAATTTATATTATCAGTAAAAACATCCGCAATTCCATATTTACCTTGTATGTTGATCATAATATCCTATTTTATACATTCTTTTCTTTCAACAATATATTTACCATCATTTAGATACATATAAATGTCTTTATCGTATAAACTATAAGAACATCTACTTAAGATAGATATTGGTATCATTACCTTTCTTTTCTACCTTAATTTTTTCATTTTCATACGTAAAATCTTCACCACAACGCTTCTGACCATCAATTGTCCAACAAGTCGACTTGTCAACAATAGACTGAATTTCATTCGGAGAATACAGTTTTATATTTTCAGTCATACAAACAATTCCTAGACCAATAAAGAAACCTGCTGTAGCGGAATCAAACCATTCACCAACTACATTTACCTGTTCTTTGCGAAGAGCTACACCGATACACTTGAGAATCAGACCGGTCACGCCAAGAATAAAACCAATGAGAATTACTTCCATATTTATTTTTCCTTTTTATTTAGATTTCCATACGAGGTTTTTCTTTGGAAGAGCGTCCAAATCAACCTCATAGATTTTGACGTCCTTTTTAGTACTGTTATATTTTGCGACTGGATAATAAGTATAAGGTTTACTCCATTTTCCATCGACATTTACAAACCATTAAATCATCATTGTTCCTCTATCCAATATAAAGCATCAGGTTCATTTCGTTTCCATATATTCATTAATTCTATAGCTTCATTAAAAGAAAATCCTGGGTTATAATTTATATTACGTGCATAATTTCTATCAAAAGTCCACATAGAATACGAAGTATTATTGACTAACCATGAAATATCATTTACTTCACATTGTTTTCTGACACTCCATTTTGTAGCACATTTTCCAATAATATAACGCATTTTAAATTACCAATTACCAACTTTCCAATCACCATTCAGATAATGCATAATATCATTCTTTACATTTCTGATAAGTGAATTACGATAGAGAATATTTGTAATTCAACAATCCACTCGATTTTTAGAGACTTGCTTCGGCCATTCCAAAGTCATATTTGGAAATTTCTTTCTGAGCTTCCAAAACAAGTCATCCAATTCTTTAAATACTTTTTCCGCTTGTGTCATAGTATTAACCTTCGAAACAAGTCTTAATAAATTGTTCACGCATAATTTTTAAAATAGTGTTATCTTTGATATTGCACGTCCTTTCAAGCTCTTTTAAACCTTGCATAAACCGCATCTTTCTGATTTTATCATCGATAATAATTTCAGACCAAGTAGGAGGTAAGTCAAAAGAATGGCCACCATCTTTAAATACAACTTTAAAATTTTCAAAAGACAATTCCTGACCACATTTCTTGCAGAAATTATCACTTTAACAAACACTTTTACCACAAGTCAGACAAATACTACAAATCCACGGTATTCCATGTCTTACAAACGTTCTTACTTCCAATTTCATGATAAAATCCTTATTATAAGTGTTATCTCTTTTATTTTAACAAGTAAAATATACTAAATTTGGAATTACTTGGAAACCCTTTTTATGTAAAAAGTTGTTTACAATAGAGGCCGGAATGGTCCCTGGAGGCTATTTTGTAAAATTTAGTTTACATTAGTATTCGATATAAATATAATAGGAGTATTATATGAATTTAAATGAAGCAAAAGAAATTTTAAAGAATAATGGTTATATAGTAGAATCCAAAGTAGCCACTAAAGAAGATTTTGATAACTTGTTCAAAGTATGCGGTTTTGAAAAGACCAAAGGTGAATTTGATTGGATAAAGAAAGTTTATCAAAGATATGGTAAAGGTTACTTAAAGGCTATTGTTGGAGCAGAATATTGTAAGATTGTTTATTTCAGGTTTGACCCAACACTTCATTGGGATGATAAGAAATGTTATGAACTAAATGATAGCTATAAGGTTTCTTTTGATGAAGAAGATGCCATCGCATTGCTTAGAGATTATATAATGAATTATGACCAAGAATAATAATAAAAATAAGGGCTATTGTCAACCCTTATTTTTAAATACTTTCAGATAATCTATTTAACGTTGAAAACTTGGTCCAAATCTGCTTTAAAGTCTTCTATGTTGTCACCGTCATAACTTGTATCGTTTGCGACAATCGTATAGACTGAACCATCCGAACTGATACCCGAGAAAAGAATATTAACTATAATTTCATCGTCATATTCTCCCTTTTCGGAAATTTCAAATCTTGTAAAGTTCATATCATATTTGTATAGATATGTCATGGGTTCAGGGTCAGTATTCTTTTCCCTTTCATGGAAACCATAATTATCAAGTAACTTTTTAAGATATTTATCAAAATGTTCAGGTATTAACGGATGTCTATTAACTTGTTCTTCAAGATAGTAACCCGCATTCTTAAGTATTTGCTTTGCTTCTGTTAAATTCATATATTTCTCCTAAATATCAAATTTTCTCCTATTCTATTTATAACATGATATAGCACATAGATGTTGTAGATTAGGTAAATCTATTGAAGACTGTGCTAAAGAAATTATTTTGACAATAAAATAAAAAAGAGGACTTTTTAGTCCTCTTATAAATATGATTAGATATGAGTGAACGTGAAGAATATACAGCAGAAACATACCCAACTTTTGGTAAGAAATATGCCAATGAAAAAGCAATCATCAGTCTAACAAGTTGGAAGGCTAGAATAAATACAGTTTCTAAAACATTATTTAGTCTCTTGAATCAGTGTCCTGGTTTTCATATAGTCTTGGTATTGAGCGAAGAAGAATTTCCTAAGATGATGGATGAATTGCCTGATAATTTGAAGTTGTTCGTGGATAATGAACTTATTGAAATCTTGTGGGTGTATAAAAACTATAAGTCATTTAAGAAGGTACTTTTTACAATGGATAAGTACCATGATGTTCCTATCATTTCAGCAGATGATGACTGCATCTATACTTGCAATTATGCACAGATACTATATAATACTTGGCTTCAACATAAAGATTGCATTATTACAAATGATGGAATGCCTTATAGAAAATTTAGATTACAATGGGGAAGAGGCCCGAATACTCTTTATCCACCAAAATTCAGTTATTATACTGACTTTATCATTCATATTGTAGCAAATAAAATAAACATTTTTAGTGATGATGATTGCTTTTATGGTGTAGTTGCGGAAAAGATGAAAATACATTACATAGACTTAAATAAAAAATCTTTCTATGTATTTCATACACAAATAGAACCTTTTCACTTAAAGATAAAAGATTCATGTAATTATATAAATTATTTTAGAGAAAATATAGTTGCTTAACTAAAGTACTTCCAAATTATATCATACATTGTTTTATGATGAGGTTCATTATAAGCATGGCAAGAATTACTTAAAATGCCAATGACGTCTATCTGCGTATTATTAAACATCCATTCATAATAATATCTGTTTTTGTCAAGATGAAATGTTTTTAATAATTCTTTCGCACCGGCTGGGTTTATTATCCAGCCGTTTTGCCATGTAATCTTTTCTTTCCCAGTTAAGGGACAAGCGACAGTTGGTTTATCTGTGTTCACTGCTGCTAGATACTTTTTCAATTTTTCACCAGTAAATTCTTTTGCCCACATCATTCTAACTACACGCTGGCAATCTTCTGGTTTTGCATCTTTAGGAAAATTCACACTTTCATGCATCATAAAGTTTTTATAGTTAGAAGGAATTGGATTTCCACTTCCTTTAGTATGAAGGTATAAAACCGGCTCATTCAACCTAATAGATGTATCAAGCGCACATTTTATAGCAGGATATTCAAATTTACTTCCTGGAGGAGTTTGATGCACAACGAAAACTGAGTGTTCTTTATCTAGCCAAGAACGCATTTCTTGACAGATTTTCAACCCTTCTTCATTATCTAAACAACCTAAAATGCAAATCATATATCTATTCCTTTAATGTAGTTAAAATCATAGTTTGGAAATTCTTTTTTCCAGCTTTCTTGTAATTCAGGAATTGTTTGTAGGACTTTCAATTTATATAGGTCAGCTTTTTTATATTCTTTACCGTTTACATTTACTAAATTAAAATGTAAATCATTTCGTATTGCTACACCTTGCATTTCATTTTCTTCTATATCACGAAGTCCAACCATAAACACAATAGGTATATTGTCCTTAATCAAATATGGATGTAAGAAACTCTCATCGCATTTAGGACAAATTTTCTTTCTTAATTCAACGATTTTAGGTTCTAATGTTTCAAGTGGAAATGAATGTGGAGTAAAAGCACACTGTCCGATAAAATAATTTCTTAGAGAAGACTTAACACGGTTTTGTGTAATGGTATATTTTATTCCTTCCGTAATTTCAATAAGTCCGCCGCACCCACGATAATGCAAAACACAAGGTATTGGATTTCTATTATATTCGTCAAGAACTGCTGCAATCATCCTAGGGTCATAGAACATGTCATCATCTATAGAAATAACCATATCATCATTATGTTCTGGAAAAACATACCATCTCTTAAAACAGTATTCATTGTCTTTAATCCATTTAATTTGAACATTAAATGCTGAACAAATAGTCAATAAATCTTCTGGTAAATCTCTGTCTTTATTCGGAAATTCTTCTTCAGCAAGCCAAAGATAAAATATATCAGGTTTTACTGTTTGTGTCTTTAAAAAACGATATATTGCTTTTGCTACATACTGGATTCGTTTAGTCCAGCTTGTCATTGTTATCACGATTTTCATTTATAAACTCTTCTATTTCTTTTCGATAATGTTTATACAAATTATCTATCCAAGGTTCTTTATGTTTAATTACATAACTTTTAGTGACCAGATTTTCCTTTATCTTTTCAGAATGAAAAATTAAGCATGGATAATTATATTTTAAGCAAACATCAGCAAGTTTATTAAGTTGATCTGTAAATTCATTATCTTTTGCGTATATAGCAACGATAATGTTATTATCCATTCGTTTTACACGCTTATTATATTTTTCTAAAATATATTCCCAAGGTTTATTATAATAAACATTTACCCAATCAAGATGTTTAGAATCATTCATTATTCGTGGAACATTATCATTTTTATTAAAAACTATGTGTCCATTTCTAAATTTATACTTATCATCAATAACAGTGAAAAAATTATTTTTAAGTCCTTCTCCTTCTTTTTCTATCATTACATTAGTAAAATCTATTTTATCAAAGTTATCAACAAAATCTATAAACTTTTCAATTTCTATTCCTGTCCAAATAAAAGGATTTTGATATTCTGTTTTAAGTATATCTCTATAAATGAAACCGCCTAAACAATTATTTGTAATAATGTTCATAAACTATTCCAATCCTCTATTTCTTCCACACCAAGATAGTTTTTCCAAGATTTCTCACTAACGATTCTGCAAGTACTACCTATCCATCTAATCATTCTAGCCTGTTCCTGCATTGAACTCTCATAATAAAAATGTAAATTCAATAAAATCTTGCTTCGCATTATATAATTGTCTAAAATTGTACCCCAAGCATTTTGTAATACTACTACCTTATACTTCTTCTTTAACTCATTCAGTATCTTTGCTCTATGTTCATTCATTGACCCATAGAATAAGATGTCTATATCCTTCGCAACTGGCTTATAAACTGACCAGTCCTTGTAAGGTTTCAAAATATGTAGCTTAACATCTGATCTAATCAACTTCAAGACTTCTATATTCTGTTCGTCATAGTCCCAGACTTCATCTGCTTGTTTTAACCAAGCAAAATAACCCTTGTGCATGAACTGTCTTTGAGTTGCTGTCAAAGGTTCTTGATTAAAGACTATTACTTTATCAAACTTTTTCTTATAAAGGTCAATAGATTGTGTTCTTGAAAAATCGTGAGCCCCGCAAATGATTACATTATTAGATTTATCGTCTTTAAATTCATTTCTTAATGAGTCTATTGTGTCATTAAATGCGGGATGAGATGATACAAAATTCATATTGTTTCTTTATCTTTAATTACATTCATTACTGGTTGTCTTAGCATATTTAAATACATTTTATGTGTTTCACTTGTATTATATCCATGACCACCAATTTGATTAAAAAATGTTAATTCATCACCTGTATAGACAATTGATCTTTTACTTGTACATAAGAAATTATAGGCATACCACCAATCATCTTCATTTGTATTTATAATAGTCTCATTTAATTGTGTCCAAACGTTCTCAGTAAAGTAATGAACCTTATATAATGTTGCTCCACCTTTAACAACTGGTTGGTCACATAATGCTCCAGAAAATTTACCAAAACATATACATGCTTCAGGTAGCTTTTCACTAATAGCTAAAAACTTCTCTAACATATTATATTCATAAACAACATCATCATCAGCAGTAAATACATACAAATCTTTTTCATTCCAATACTTTTTAAGTGTTGGAATTAACTTTTTAAAAGATTTTACATTTGCACCAACCCAATTGATATTGATTGGATATATCTTTGTTAGTTCAATTAAATCTTGAGGTAAGTCATTTTCTTTATTAGGAAATTCTTCTTCAGAAAGATTTAATTCTATACTTCTTGGTTTTACTGTTTGTTTCAATAAAGACAAAATTGAAATAGAAACGTAATCAATACGTTTCTTCCAACTTGTCATAGTTACTACTATATCACTCATATTTTATATTACCTTGTACAATATATCTTGCATTTACAATGTGGACACCATGTTTGAATTACTTAATACATAAACTCATATTTTACCTAATACAAATGAATATGTTGTGTGTTAAGAAAAGCTTTTACACTATCAATGAAATTATACTTGGCTCTAAACATAATGTCAGTCCAAGCACCATCATCGTTATTCTGTGAGTTAGCCGTTTCAAGTGTCAATCCTAACGCTTCCCATTGCTTTTCAGTAAACTCAAACTTTTCTTCTTCCTGAAGACGAGTCAGAATCGATTCAAGTTCTTCTCTTAAGCCTTTTGACCCTACATAGACTGAATAATCATTCTTTGCATCAGTCAAATTCTTATAGTAGCAATAAGGCGTCCATTTAGAATCTGGACTATTTTCTTCCTTTCTCAACTATAAAATATACATGCAAATAAAAATAATCAAACAAAAAACAAATAAGATTTCTATAAATGTCATTATCTAGTCCTCTCCTTGTTTCAATTCATTTCTTATTTCAATGAAATATCAATTTTCATTCTTATAAATCTTCTCTATTTTTCTGATAAATCCACCTGGATCCTTGAGCTCATCCAATTCATCTCTCCATTCCTGAACCTTCTTTTCTGAAGCTTCATCTAACTTCAATCCAAAAACTGCCATCAATGCATTTGCACAATCTACAGACTTCAACTTTGATTCTACTGCTTTTATTTTTGCTTGTTCTTCATCATACTGCTTCTGTAATCTTTCTACACTTTCTTCCAATTCAGGCAATCTTAACTTATAGATTTCATCATAAAGAGCAATACTTACAAATTTTACTTTTGGAAAAATGTCTTCAAATTCCTTTTCAGACAATTTCATAAAACACATTTCTGTACCTTGGCCAATTGCAACAGAAATAGAATAATTCTTTCCATCAGCAGTAATATAATAATGATGCGTATATGCATCATCATACTTTACTGGAACAACTAACTTACTTCTCTTTCCTGCACTTAAAAATGTAGAATGATTTAACCACTTAAATAAATCAGGATATTTCCATTGTTGGACAATTCCCTTTTCTTCAGTCTCAGCTAATTCACATAACTTTTGAAATGATTCTGGAAAAGTCTTAAAATCTTCTAATTCCCTTTTTGCAGTATCTAGAAAAAACTTAGTACTCATTGCAAATCCTTTGCATACTTTTTAATAATCTTCATAAATGGACGTTCTAAATCTCGAGCATCACCTCTTTTAATTATTTCTTTTTTTAAATTCCTTGAGCTCCAATGCATTCCAAAATAACATTATAAGCATTAGGATAGCGAAAAATCCAAATACAAATCCACCTCCTATTGCTAAACAAAGTACATCAATAATAAAGAAACAAACATCCCATACAATCCAAAACTTGCAACCAAATAAAGTTCTAGACAATATAATATCAAAAATTTTTTCTTTCATTATTTTACCACCTTTTTATAAAAATCATTTTCTTCAGTCATAAGCTCTATTTCATGAGCTTTCCAATCTGTTCCATCTTGCTTTTTCTTAACTTCACAGAATTTATCAGCCAATTCCTTTGTAGAAGCATAATAAGTTTTAACTGGCATTCCTGGAGTTCTAATACCAGTATATAATGTTATTTGATAAATCTTTTTCATTTCTTAGGTTTCCTTACTTTATGCGTAATACCACAACAAACTATTTTCTATTTAATTTTATACATTACCACTATATTTATTTTTTAAATCATTATAACTATAACCATAATATAACAATTTATCAAGATACTTTTCACAGCGTTTTAAATTTAGTTGCATTTCATTTTTTAATTTTTCATCTAATGCTTTATGATAGCAATTTAACCATCTATCTCTATTCTGACAAGCTCTCTTATATTTCTTTGTCCTTAAAATCTTTTCATTTAAGAATCTTTTCATAAAAATTTTGTCTTCATTGAGCTGAGCTTCTAGATAGTCCATCATCCTTACAAATTCCATAACTTCTTAACTCCGTATTGAACCATTAAATCTTTTAATTGATGACCATTAAATTGAATACTATCCATTGCATGATTGATACGTCTTAACTCAGCACTTTCTATATCTGTCAATTTAGTTATATCTCCTGGAACATATCTAATTCTTGTATCTTCAACTTTATATCCATGATTCTTTAATAACCAATTACGTTTTGCTTTTAATGAACGCCATTCTTTTAATTTTTGATAATTTGGAATCATGAAACGAATATAAAATGGACATTTATGACATATTTGATTTTCAAATGTATCATACATCTCTTGAATATCCATAACTAACTCCAAAAATCATTTTGACTTTTTCAAAACATGCCATCATATCATCAATACTTCTATCAATATTGATAATATAGTGAAAATAAAAGATCCTGTCAACCTTTTATTTCTTATTTTTAAACAAAGAATCTAAAATTTCATTTTAATTTTATCACAATCATGTGCTATCTTTTTAATTAAAACTTTTTCACGTGCAACTAAATAGCATATAACCGAAATTCCAAATACTGTACTTATTATCTTTATTATCTTTTTCATAGTTGCATTATTTATTAACCACAAAACCCAGACTTTTACATCTGGGCTTTATTCAATTTTACTTTTTATAAATGTCATTCAAAAGTACATTCTTGAAATCAGGAAGAATACTTAGAATTTCATCTACAGTCATATCGTCAATCGACTTGTAGTTGTGGACCTTACGCACATATTCAATATATCCTTCATCATGACACATTGTTTTACCGGTAGAATCCGACAATTTTACTACAGGCTTACCATTCACTTCCACTACTTTCATAACCATCGAAAGAGGTTCCTTCTTAGTACCACAGACAGTTGCACCAAGATATGTGCCAATACCGAACGCAATCTTGATACGACCATTAAAATGCTTTGCAATAACAAGAGCCTTGTCAATATCAAGCGAGTCAGACCAGCAAGCAATCTTCGTTGTTGGGTCAATACCCAACTTCTTATAATGAGCAATCAGCATTTCACCCCAACGAATTGGGTCACCGCTATCATGTCGACAACCATCAAAGAGCTTAGCAAACTTCAAACCAAAGTCATTTAAGAAGCTCTTGAAACCATAGTTATCACTTAGAGCAATACGCAACTTACCATCATATTCATCAGC
>JBJFGR010000155.1:0-26611 GCA_051892875.1 Succinivibrionaceae bacterium | reverse complement strand
GCCTGACAATACTTTGACAGACCTTTAGGGAATTTAAACTTCAAAACTCAGGAAACAACACTCATAAAAAAAGGTTTCTTGCTTTTTAACAAAAAAACTTTTAGTTTATAAAAAAATTACTTCTTTCTCCAATAAGCTTGAGATCTATTAAAATGATGAATTACTTGATTTGAACTTCCTCTAAATTCTTTAAGAACCTTTAATTCTTGAACAAACTTACCATCAATAAGAACATCTACATAATCAACAACTTCTAATTGTTCTTTTGTTAACTCTTCCAATGTATACCCTGTCCACATCCAAATATCCTTTTCTGGAGAACATTCAGCTCGAATTTTTTCACATATTTTTTTTACAGTTTCTAAATTTTGAGGTAAAAGAGGATCCCCTCCTGTTAATGACAAACCTCTTCTTGGAACTTTAACATTATTAAGATCAGTAATAATAGTATCCAGTAATTCATCTGTAAATGGAAACCCTGCATTAACACTCCATGTAGACTGGTTATAACATCCTTTACATTGATGTATACAACCGCTGACAAATAGCGTACATCTTGTTCCTCTCCCATTTAATACATCAATTGGGATATATTTACTATAATTCATAAAAAATACCTACAATAATTTAAGCCTTGCTTCACACTCTTTTATTTGATCTCTCAAAGTTGCAGCATCCTCAAACTTAAGTTCTCTCGCGGCTTTCTTCATTTCTGTACGAAGTTTTTCTATTAAATTAATAAGTTTCTTCGGTTCCGTAACTTTATCTAAATCAAGTACAGTATCTGACATTTTAACATTTTTAATATTAGTTTGCACTGCCCCATTTTTAGAACCTAACTTCATAACATCAACAACTTTTTTATTAATCTGTTTAGGAGTTATTCCATTTTGTACATTATACTCTTCTTGCTTTTTTCTACGTCTCTTGGTTTCATTAATAGCCTCTTTCATAGAATCACTATAAGAATCAGCATATAAAATAGCTTTTCCATTTATATTTCTAGCAGCTCGACCTATTGTTTGAATCAATGATCTGCTAGAACGCAAAAAACCTTCTTTATCAGCATCTAATATAGCAACAAGTGAAACTTCTGGTATATCAAGACCTTCTCTTAGTAAATTAATACCAACAAGAGCATCAAATTCTCCTAAACGAAAATCTCTAATAATTTCCATTCTTTCCACTGTATCTATATCTGAATGCATATAACGAACTTTTATACCATGCTCTTCGAGATACTCCGTTAAATCTTCTGCCATTTTTTTTGTTAAAGTTGTTATTAATACTCTTTCATTATCTTCACTTCTTTGACGTATTTCGCTCATTACATCATCAACTTGAGTACTAACAGGTCTAACTTCTATTAAAGGATCTAATAATCCTGTAGGTCTAACCACCTGTTCAACTACTTCATAATTTGATTCAATTATTTCAAATTCTTTAGGTGTCGCAGATACATAAATTGTTTGAGGTTGTAATTTCTGAAACTCCTCAAATTTTAAAGGTCGATTATCTAATGCAGAAGGCAATCTAAAACCAAAATTAACCAAATTTTCTTTTCTAGATCTATCACCTTTATACATAGCACCTAATTGTGGTACAGTTACATGAGATTCATCAATAATCATTAAACTATCTTTTGGCAGATAATCTAATAAACAAGGAGGAGCTTCACCTGGTTTTCGACCAGACAAATAACGAGAATAATTTTCAATACCTGAACAATACCCTAATTCATGAAGCATTTCCAAATCACAATTGGTTCTTTCTGTCAATCTCTGATCTTCAACCAATTTATTCTGCGCCAACAATTCTTTTTTTCTTATTTGTAAATCATCCTTAATTTGATCCATTGCTTTTTCTATAACATCTTTAGGGGTTACATAATGAGTCTTCGGAAAAATAGTTACTCTCTGTAAATTCCTTGTACATTTACCAGTTAAAGGATCAAAAACAACTATTGAATCTACTTCATCATCAAAAAGCTCAATTCTTATAGCATAATCATCAGCTTCTGCGGGATAAATATCGATTACATCACCTCTTACCCTAAAACAGGTTCTAGAAAAATCTATATCATTTCTTGTATATTGTAATTTTGCTAATGTATCACAAATCTTTTTTTGACTTATAAGTTCACCTACACTCAAATGAAGCATCATCTGCAAATATGTTTCTGGAGAACCTAAGCCATAAATAGAACTAACAGATGCAATAATTACAACATCTTTTCTTTCTAATAAAGCTTTGGTTGCACTCAAACGCATTTGCTCAATGTGATCATTAACTTGAGCATCCTTTTCTATATAAGTATCTGACGCAGGAACATAGGCTTCGGGTTGATAGTAATCATAATATGAAACAAAATATTCTACAGCATTTTCTGGAAAAAATTCTTTCATTTCTCCATAAAGTTGTGCTGCCAAAGTTTTATTATGAGCAAGTATAATTGTTGGACGGTTAAGCTTAGCTATAACATTTGCCATAGTAAAAGTTTTGCCAGAACCTGTTACCCCTAACAATACTTGGGATTTTTTTCCATCTAGAATACCTGAAACTAATTGATCTATTGCCGTTGGTTGATCACCAGACGCAACATAAGAAGAGTGTAATTTAAATTCCATACAAATAATAACCGCTACATTAAACCAGTATAAATCTACAAATTATTATAAATATCTATAAAAATATAATCCTTTCAACACTTGAATTACCAAGAACTTTTTTATTCTCCCTACCTATAATTATCCATGCTCTATAGGCTTAAATTGCATAACCTATTCTGTATTTTCTTTTATTATCTTTTATTATCTTTACTTATCTGTATTAAAAATTTAGTGAGGTGTGATAATCTCTGTCTATCATATTTCCACAATTGGATATTTATAAATTATTTCAGATAATTTGTTCATTATTCACTTTCGTTTCATATTCTAACCTTTACTTTTTTACCAAGAACTTATTTTTTTATATATATCCTTTTGCTAATATGCTTATTAATAAGTAGTGATTTGAGTGTTGACTATTATCAGTCTACCTTAGAACATCTTTATAATTATACCATAGCGACCTAAAAAGTAATGAGTAAACTCTAATCTTATTGTTCAAATTTTAGAATTTTTGATCAAAATAATTTTTAACTATTTACGAAATTTCAATAACTTAAGCATTTTTATATCTTTTTTTTTAAAAAAATGTTGACTTATTATTAAATCACCTTTATCATTCACCCCGTTGTATTAACAATAAATATTCCTCCTTAGTTCAGTCGGTAGAACGGCGGACTGTTAATCCGTATGTCGCTGGTTCAAGTCCAGCAGGAGGAGCCATAATACAATTTATTTTTTGATTCCTCCTTAGTTCAGTCGGTAGAACGGCGGACTGTTAATCCGTATGTCGCTGGTTCAAGTCCAGCAGGAGGAGCCATAATACAATTTATTTTTTGATTCCTCCTTAGTTCAGTCGGTAGAACGGCGGACTGTTAATCCGTATGTCGCTGGTTCAAGTCCAGCAGGAGGAGCCATCTTAAACTGTTCTGTTTTTCATCATTTCATTTAACGTTTTTTTTATATCTTTAAAATTCATAAGCACGAATATATTTTTTTTGTTAAAATAGTCACGTTATTTTTGGGTAGAATAACAATTTATTATAAATGATAAAACCAGGATATAAATACTAGGAGTTTTCTATAATGACTCAATTCAATTCAACTAAAAAGAAGGCTTTTCTTTTAGCTACTATACTGTGCCTCATTGATATAGGTATAATATACTACATAACAAGAAGTGAATGTGAAATAAATGTTGAAACAGCAAAAAAAATAATAAAAACTCAAGATTGGTCATCTTATAATAATAATATTTCTTCAAATCTAATTAGCAATCTTGAACTTAACCGACTAATTATTACAGAAAATGGCAACTATATTAATAACTATGATAATGTAAACAATAGTGTTACTACACTATTATTTCCATTATCAGGTGATATTAAACCAACTGATTCTATAAAGGTTGAATTCACATTACCATCATCTAATACTTTTTATAATTTTTTAAAATTAATTGCAATTTCTATTTTTTCAATTTTAATCTGTGTATTTTCAACTCTTACTCTCCAAAAAATTGAACTATTTAAATACTTAAAAAAATTAAAGGAAGCTGTTTTATCTAAAAAGTTTGAAGACGTACCTGATGCTGATATCTCAAAAGCTTTATTCGATTTTGAATCTAATATGAACAATAATCTAAATGAAGCAATCAGAAAAATTGAAAGATTGGAAGCTTCTTCTGCTATAGATACTATGACTGGTCTATATAACAGAAGCATATTTAGAAAAACTTTTGAAGAAATTTTGGAAATTAAAAGTCCTTTTACAAATATTTTAGGTATTGTTAGAGCTTCAGAAATTCAGCAGATTAATAGTGAAAGAGGTTTTCAGGCTGGTGATACCTATATTAAAAATGTTGCTGAATTAGTAAAAAATGCTATAAAGAGATTTCCAGGTGCTAATGCTTTCCGTATATCAGGCTCTGATATTGCAATACTAATGCAAAATGCTACCATTGATAATATAAACAGCATAACACAAGAGTTAAAACTTCAAATTGAACATTATCAAAAAGCAAATATCTTGGAAAGTGTTTGTTACACAGGTTATACTCTTTTTTCAAGCAAAGACACTCAAGAATCTGCAATAACTCGTGCAGATTTAGCTTTAGCTAAAGCTCAAACAGGGCCTATAAATGGTTATGCAGTACAAACTGAAGATACTGAAAATTATTTACAAGGAGAAATGCATTGGCGTAAAACTGTTGAAAGCATCATCTCAAGACATGCTATTCAATTATTCTACCAACCTATTCGCAGTTTAAACATTTCAATTAAAACTTATACTGAAATATTCGCAAGATTTACAACCGAAAAGGGGGAAGTATTATCAACTGAGACAGTATTAGCCGCTGCTCAACGTCATGATTTACTGATTAAATTAGAACAAATGATTATTGATTCTATAATTGCAAAATATTATAGTATTTCTCAAACACAACCAAATCTGATGTTTGGCATTAATCTTTCAGCTAACGCATTAATTAGCACCTCTTTCTTATTATGGTTAGAAAGAACTCTTTTGAGAAATACGGATATTGCAAAAAATTTGGTATTCGAAATTGATGAAAGTATTTTAGAAAGTAACATGACTAGTTCAGAAAGACTATTCACTGTTATAAAAAGAGCTGGGGCAAATACAAGCGTAAGCCATTTCGGTACAGGTTTAGAATCTTTCAAGTTATATAGAACTTTAAGGCCTAACTACATCAAATTAGATCCAAATCTATGTCAAACATTTGAAAAAGAATTAACTACACAACAATTTTTACGCATGATTATAGATGTATCTCATCGCTTAGGTTGTGTAGTAATTGCTGAAGGTATTGAAACGTTACAACAATATAGACTTTTAGAAACTATTTATGTAGATGCTATTCAAGGATACTATGTTGCTAAACCAACAGAATTAACCAATAAAATAGATTTAGCTATTAAAAATAATGTTTTTGATACAACACAACAATTTTAGTAATAATTCTAAAAACTATCGATAGATTATAGATAACTTAGTTTATAATAAGAGAAGTTAGTGAAAGCTAGCTTCTTTTTTTATAATAAATAATATCAGTATAATGAGGATTCTATGATGAAAATGGTGTTAACTTCCTTTAGAACTATCATTCTAAAAGGCTTTTTAGGAATAACCTCTATAATACTCGGTATGTATCTTATTTTTAATGGATATAGATACTTAAGTCAGCAAGATCAACATAATATTATTCATAATAATAGCACTCTATTGTTTAAAAATATTGAAAAACATCTTTATCAAGAAATTAATACAATCATAGATAAACATGATTCTTTCTATAATAGTAGAATGATTCCCGATTATATTAGTTATATCGAATGGATTCCTGTATCTTCTTCTAGTCAATATCTTAGAAGCACATTTAATCATTTTACAAAAGCAGATTATAATTTCTCTGTAAATCATAGTGTTATTGATTCATTTAAAAATGAGGCTATAAAACATTCTGACATATCACCATATTTTAAAATATTTTGTAACACCGCAGATTGTTTTATTTTATATAGCAGTGAATTAATTGTTAATGACACTCGCGGACGAGTTGTAGTAGCTATAAAAAATTCTAATGTTTTTAATATTATCCAAAGTTTAAATCATAATCCTTTTATTCTTATTTTTGATAATATATTAGAACACAATCATTCAATTGATTTAAATAAAAAACTTAGTGAAAAAGACTGGCAAAATTTAGTACTTATCAACAAGGATAGTAGATTTTTTAACAATTTACAATATTATAAAACTTCTTTGCCAAAAGAATTTAATTATAACGATATAATCACCTATTTTAATAATAAAGATATAGGTACTCCAACTCTTATTCCTTTAAAATTTGGGGCTTTCAATTTAGCTTACCAAATTATATTTATAAAAAATCCATCATTATTAGAAGCTCTTCATGAAGGTATTATTCAAAATTTTTATCTATTTATAAGTGCTATTTTTTTAATAATTATAACACTATGCAACTATGCACTTCATATAATAAGAATTTCCGACTTTTTTAAAAATCATGCCGACCTGATTAAAAAATATGCAAATGCTAAAAATCTATCATCTTCAGACGACACAAATATTCTGCTTAATATATTGGAACAATCATTAAAAACAAATGAATCTCAAAATTCTAATATAAATAGTCTGAATACAAAGCTACATTCTTTTAATAATTACGATGCAACTTTTGGGATTCCAAATGAACATTGGGTTTATGAACAATTGAGCTTACTACAAACTGAATTAAAAATTAATAGTAGTTTATGTTTATATTTTGCAAAATTTAGTATTCATATTCCTAAAGAATATAGTTCTGACCCTCAGCTAATAATAAAAATAACTGACAAAATAAGTCATGCCATTAATGATAAAAATTATTTAGCTTCTTTACCAAATTCAACTTTTGGATTAATAACCACTACTGTAAGCGATTTATCTAAGTTATTTTCGATATTTAATAATATCAAAAATATTATTTCTACTGAATTTTTAAATGGTCATAATTTTGATATAAAAGTCGGTGCAACGCGTGTTGTAAGTAGTTCTTTAAGTATCAATTCAATAATGAATCAAGCTGAACTAGCATATCAACAGGCTTCAATAACAGAAAATCAACACTATATAATATACACTCCTGAACTTAGCAATACAAATTACTCTGATACAACATTTGCTGAAATTATCAACAGAGCTAAGAATAATGGTGATATATTCTTAAAATTCGACACAATTGTTGATATAAAATCAAATACCATCAAAGGTATTTTTCCTCAATTATATTGGAAAAAAGCAGAAGAAACATTTTTATTAAATGATTTTATTGAAGATATTATCCGCAGTGGTCTTAATATTGAATTTGGAAATTGGATGATAGAACAAACTTTAGCTGTTATAAATAAAATATCTAATATCAATAAATTAGATGTCTATATAAAACTAAATTCCTATCAGTTTTTAAATCCTAATATATTAAACTTCCTAGATATTAATACAATTAAATATAAAATTATTCCATCAAGAATTTATTTTATAATCACAGAAGAACTAATGAGAAACGATGTTACCGCTTGCCTTGGTTCTATAAAAGCCCTTACTCATAATGGATATAACATCATTATAGGAAATTTTGGGAGTGGATATATGGATATTGAATTTTTAAAGAATAATAATATCCAAGCTATCAGCTACAGTGGAAGTTATACCAATAGAATGATTGCTAATGAATATGATCGCTACATGATCAGTAATAGTATTGAGCAAATTATCAACAACAAAAACTTTACTGTTATTGCTGATAGTGTTGATAATATTATATTAATGCAAACATTAAAATCAGTTGGAATAAATGTAATGCATGGCAGATTATTTATACATAATATAACAGAAGATGATCTAATTGAAATTATTAAAAATAAGAATATGACTCTGCAAAAAGACTTTCAAAAGATTCAAATATTGTAAAACAAAAATTCCAATCAAAGGAATACAAAAGATCCGTAACACGGATCTTTTTACTTCTATAAACTAATCAAGCAATTCCTTTACAAAAAATTGCACTGTTTGATTTATTGCTTCATCAAATATCTGAAAACCTGATTTTTTTTCTAAATAAATAAGCTTGGAATTTTTACTATAACTCTTAGCAAGATTTACATCATATTCAGAACTTAAATAAGTATTTTTTACTCCTAAAATCAATAATGGAATATCTAACTTATTTAATCCTATGTATCCATATTTCTCAACTGAAAGCACTTGCAATAAAGGTATTGAATTTTCCCATACATCAGCATCAAACCCCAATTTATTTGCCAATATAGAACGCATAAGAGATGGAGCTTGGGATAACAAATTTTTATCTACAAAAAAACTGTGGAGAATCGGTGCAACCATGATGGCGCATTTTATATAAGAAGTATCCTTATATAAAATATGAGCTGCTGCATTACACCCCATCATTTGTGATAAAATTCCTATACGAGTACTATCAACACACTTTATATTGTTTACTAAAAAATCAATTGCTTTTTCATGAACAATAAAAATATTTTGTTCTAATGGAATTTTTTCACTTAACCCAATTCCAGGTAAATCAACACTTAGCATTGCAATACCATTCGGAAATAAGTGTTCTTTATAGAAACGTAAATACTCAGTACATACACTTTGATAATTACTAAAAATCACCACACAAGGACTTAAAATCTCAGGATTAGGTGTATGAAAAAACATTGATACTTTTTTGTTATTAACTTCAATAGAGTATTCTTTGAAACTACCTTCTAAATACGAAGCTGCCAATTTATAATTTTTATAATTTAAAAGTAAAGCTTGAGATGCTAAATCATCACCTCTTAAATATGGATTAGCAGCTAAATTGTAAAGCAAATAAGCTTGCCTACGTTCTTTAAAAGACCTCTCTCGATCATTATTAGCTTCAGCCTCTTGAGCTAATACTTCATGCTTATGAGCCTCTGTTGAAAACTCATATGCCCAATTACCCTTTTTATAATTTTTTATGGTATCAAAAATACCAACTCTAGTTCTCTCACCTTCAGTAGCGGCAATTTTTGAAATTACAGACTGGATTGCCAAAATATCTAAACCAAGCCAAGCCCAGTATCTGTAATAAAAATGGCGAAACCAATGTTTTGAATAACCTTCTGAAAATACCAAATCTTTAGATGTATTAGAAATAAAAGATGTTTCAGGATAATTAACAGTAGGTTTAAACAGAATTTCACTAATATTTTCTGATTCCATTATTTAAAATCCTTTAACACTTTACATATAAAATTATAAACAAAGTTTTATTTAATATTTATTAACTTCTTGCAACATAGATCTCAGCCAACGATAACAAGTAGTAACTGATTCAATTCTTACACATTCGTTCGTACTGTGAGCTCCAAAAACATCAGGACCAATTGATATGATATCCAAAGTTGGTTTTAACACTTTAAACAAACCACATTCTAAACCAGCATGAATAACAGATACCTTTATATCCTTATTTGTTAGTGTTTTATATGTTTTACTTGCTAAAACCAAAACCTTACTTTCATAATTCGGTTCCCAATAAGGATAAGAATCATAAGCCTTTATTTTAGCACCATTGCTTTCAATAATATTATTTAATCTTTGATGAACAAAATTTTTACCCTTTTCCGTCGCAAAACGTGCTAAACATTCAAATACCAACTCTCCATTCTCAAACTTTATAGCCCCTAAATTACAAGATGTTAATGGTTCTCCATTTTCTGTATACTCAATAACTCTTGTATTTAAGCTTCTTAAACCAATTGTTTCGAAAGTTGATTTTTTTGAAAACATAATATTTTTTCTTTCTATATTATTGATAGAAATACAAATATTAGGATCTGTCTCAATACACTTACTCTTTACCCTACTAGCTAATTCATTTACCAAGTTTAAAACCTTAGGAACTAAACTAGACTCCAATGATAGTTCTACAGAAGCACTAGACGGTATTGAATTTCGTACTAAACCGCCATTAATAGAGCTGATATTCACTTCATATCCATTTTCAATAATAAGTGAAACAAATGTTAAAATTGTATTTATTGCATTTATTCTATTCTTGTTAATATCTATACCACTGTGTCCACCAGTGCCCTTAGATATTTCTATTCTAAAAGATGAATAATTTAGAGGAACATCTGAAATTTCTGGAGTATAAGTAACTGAATATGAATTACCCCCAGCACATCCTATACAAACTTCTCCTAAATCTTCTGAATCAATATTTATAACTATATCTGCACTTAAATCATCTTTTGTTAATGCATTAGCACCTTTCATACTTGTTTCTTCTGAAACTGTAAATAATGCTTCAATATTTGAATGTTGCAATTTATTATCTGAAAGTATCGCTAAAATCATAGCAACACCAATACCATCATCAGCTCCTAAAGTTGTATCTATCGCTTTAACATACCCATCATCGGTAATTATGGTTTCTATAGGATCATTTAAAAAGTCAAATTCTAACTCTTCTTTTTTAACACCAACCATATCAATATGAGCCTGTAAACACACTGTTTTACAATGTTCATATCCAAAAGTTGCTGGCTTCTTTATTAAAACATTTCCACACTCTTGCTGGCAATAAGTTAAATTATGATCTTTTGCAAAAGAAACTAAATAATCACTCAGTGCTCGTTCATTTCCTGACGTATGAGGTATTTTACAAATTTTATAAAAATAATCCCAAACTTTACTTGGTTCTAAAGATAAAATTGAATTATTCATTGTTAACCTCATTTTTTTATTTTACTTTAATTCATTATATTTTTCTTTTAGATCTGAAATTTTTGACATCATAAAAACTTTCATCATTTTCACATCAACATCGTCAGCATATATATGACTATAAACCCTATTTCTAGTACAACATTCAGGTCCTCTATACTCTACATATTCATTTTCTGACTGAGATTCTAATTTTTCTTCTAAAACTTTAACAACTTCTTCTAATAATAAAGTGTTTGAAGTCGACATTTTAATCTCCTTACAATATCTATCAAACAGTAATAATATATCACTTTTAATAACTAAAATCTAAAAATTTATAATTTATATAAAAACCTATTTTTAGCATCATTTTTTATCTCTATAAATAATTTCTATTCATTTAGCCTATATACCAAACAAAAAATAAAAATAGCTCTATCAACTTTAGTAAAAAATAAGCCATGATTCAATTACAAGCTGATAATTGAGCGTTCAAAGTCACTTTTTTAAGGCATTATTGCTCTTGATGATAATAAAATAGCAGAAATAATCACAGAGATTCATAATTCACCTAATGCATCCTTACTAACCTATAACCAGGAGAAATCATTTGTTTATAGAATTTAAGTATGGTCTTAGTGCTGAAAAAGGCTTAAATTAAAACAGATTAAGGAAAATATTTCAGTAGATATCGTAATTGTAACTATTTTAATGATATACTGTTAATAGGCATCAACTATAATCCAAAAAACAAGATTCATAAGTGCCTGATTGAAAAGTTGGATTAAAAAGAAATAAATACAAATTTTTTAAACTAAAAAATTAAAAGGAAAGATATTCAAAATCTTTCCTTTTGCATAGTTCTTTTTAATTCTACAGAACTTAAAAATCTCTTATTATTTGTTTATGGTCTTAAAGATCTTTCACCTTTAGAAATACCACAAACACCAGAACGAATAACTTCAACAACTTCAGTTACTTGACCTATAGCCACTAAACAATTATCCAATTCTTCGCTAGTACCTAGAATTTGCAATGTATAAAGATCAGGAGTAACATCTACTATCTTACCATTGAATATATCAGACATTGATTTTACTTCTTCACGAATATCGCGAGTGTTGGCCCTAACTTTAACAAGCATAATTTCACGTTCTACATGACCAAAATCAGCCAAATCACAAACCTTTAGTACATCAATTAATTTGTGTAATTGCTTTGTTATTTGTTCAACTTCATCAGCATCACAACAAGTTACGATAGTCATTCTTGATAATGTCGCATCTTCTGTTGGAGCAACAGTTAAAGTCTCAATATTAAAGCCACGTTGAGAAAATAATCCAACTACACGGCTTAAAGCACCTGCTTCATTTTCAAGGAGTACAGAAATTATATGACGCATTTTATGTACGCTCCGTTCTATTTAAATACATATCAGCCATTGATCCTGTAGCTATCTGCATTGGATATACTCTAGAATCAGGATCTGCAATAATATCTACAACTACTGTTCTATCGTTTATCGAAAAAGCTTTTTCTAATACAAAATCCAATTGAGATTCATTTTCTACACGCAAACCTACTTGACCATATGCTTCAGCTAGTTTCACAAAATCTGGAACCGCATCCATATATGATTCACTTTGTCTTCCATTATAGAACATCATTTGCCATTGCTTAACCATACCTAATGAACTATTGTTAATAATAATAATTTTAATAGGTATATTGTATTGTAAACAAACTGCTAACTCTTGTATGTTCATTTGGAATGAACCATCACCAGTAATACATACAACTGTATCTTCAGGTACAGCAATCTTAGCACCAATAGCTGCTGGGAAACCATATCCCATTGTACCTAGACCACCTGATGATAAGAATTTACGAGGTAAGTCATATTTATAATACAATGCCGCAAACATTTGGTGTTGACCAACATCGGTTACCATTAATGCTTTACCTTTTGTAAACTTATAAATGTCTTCTACAATCTTAGCAGGATGAATCAAACCAGGCTTTGTGTCACTTGCATATTCTAACGGATGTTTTTTTGCAAACGCATGAATCATATCCCACCATGATTTAGAATTAGCTAAAATAGCGTCGAAATCAATATCCTTGCTTTCTTCTAATTCTTTAATCGCATCATTCATTTGATCTAATACAGTATCAACATTTCCAACAATTGGTATATCAACTGTTACACATTTTGAAATTGATGAAGGATCAATATCTACATGGATGATTCTCGCTTCAGGACAGAATTTTGCAACATTATTAGTTACACGGTCATCAAAACGAGCACCTAAAGCTATAATTAAATCACTGTTATGCATGGTCATATTAGCAACATAAGTACCATGCATACCTAACATACCTATAAATAAATCATCAGTTCCTGGATAAGCACCCATTGCCATTAATGTAGTTGTTACTGGTATATTAAACTTCTTAGCCAAAGCTTTAACTTTATCACTGGCATTTGAAGCAATAACACCACCGCCCAAGTATAATACAGGCTTCTTAGCATCAACGATCATTCGAACAGCACGCTTAATCTGTCCTTTATGGCCAACTAATGTCGGATTATATGAACGCATTGAAATCTTATCTAAAGGAATGTGTTCATATGGGAACTTTAATTGAGGATTCTGTGTATCTTTTGGAATATCTACCACTACAGGACCTGGACGGCCTGTTGAGGCAATATAAAATGCCTTACGGATAAATTCAGGGATATCCTCTGCTTTCTTACATAAAAAACTATGCTTAACTATTGGACGAGAAACTCCAACCATATCAACTTCTTGGAAAGCGTCTTGACCTATTAAAGTGGTTGGAACCTGTCCTGTTAAAACAACCATTGGTATTGAATCCATATAAGCTGTTGCAATACCTGTAATGGTATTGGTAGCACCTGGTCCAGAGGTTACCAGGACACAACCAACCTTTCCCGTTGCGCGTGCATAACCATCAGCCATATGAGCAGCTGCCTGTTCATGACGAACTAAAACATGCTCGATTTTTTTAGATTCTAATAATGCATCATAAATGTGTAAAACTGAACCACCTGGATAACCAAACAGTTTTTCAACCCCTAAATCTTCCAAGGTGCGAATAACCATTTGCGCACCTGATAACATCTCCATAAATCCTCCATGGAACTTATTTTTTTGAATGTACTTATTATGACATTCTACACTTTATAATAAAAAAAATAAACCTTAATAAATTATGCTTTTAACATAGCTAGAATTAATTCATATTTAACTCAACCTTGTTATAATATTTCTGCTAATACCTGTAGAGGATGTTTTACAACAACTCTTTCCATTCTCTTTACTTGCTCTCTACAAGAATAGCCTGTTACTAAACAACGTTCTATCGGATATTTTTTAAATACAGGTGCCCAATTTTGACGATAAATGTTTTGACTCTTTTCTAAATTATCTGCCATATGCCCATATAACCCCGCCATACCACAACATCCAACAGGTATAGGTTCTAATTTTATACCAGCTTGCTCAAAAATAGTTTTCCAATCATTATGTGTTGTAGGTTTTAAACTCTTTTCAGTACAGTGAGCTAGTAAATAATAAGTTTCTTTAAACTTTTCACTATCAGCTTGAGACGGAGTTTTTATCAAACTAAGATTTTTTATTAACCATTCCTGCATAAGCATCACATTAAAATCACCTCGTGCAGCACCCAAAGTTTTTTGATATTCATCTCTATAACAAAGAACCATTGCAGGATCAACACCGACCAAAGGTAATCCTAACTTTGCAACTTGATTTAAAAATTGAGCAGTAGACGCTGCAGTTTTTGCAAATGTTCTTAAATATCCTCTAATGTGTAACGCCTTACCATTTGGATTTAATGGTAATAAAACAGGACGTTTTCCTAGCTTACTTAACAATCTTATAAAATCTGCTACAACTTCCGCATCATATGATGAGGTAAAAGTATCTTGTACAACAAGAACCATTTTCTCTAGTTCATTTTGAGTATATTTTTTTGATTTCTCTAAATCAAAATACTCAACTGTACTATTCATTAACAAATCTGACAATGAAGGATTACTCAAACTTGGCACATCCACAAAACCAAAAATCTTTTTAGTTATGTACTTAATAGGTGCAAAACTATTAACAGTATTAACAACTGCTGGAGTTTTTGCCATAATTGGCGCTGTTGTTTCAATAGTTTTTGCAAAAATATCACCAATTGGACGTAAATAACGACCATAGTACATATTTAAGAATCTTGACCTAAAATCAGGTACATCTACTTTTATAGGACAAACTGATGCACAGGCTTTACACGCCAAACAACAATCCATAACATCTTTTACTTCATTACTAAAATCATCTTGTTTATGACACGTGTTATAAACCTTCATTATAAAATCTTTTAATGAAAATAATGAAGTACTTTGTAAAACTTCTTCAGTTAACGGATTAACCCCCTGTAATTCCAACTGGCGTAGCCATTCTCTCATTAAACCAGCTCGCCCCTTTGGGGATTGTCTGCGATCACCTAAATACTTATAAGTAGGACACATTGGAGAAGATTTGTCAAAATTAAAACATAATCCATTTCCATTGCAATTTAAGGCAGATTTAAAACTTTGGCGAGTATCTTTTGGTATCTGTCTATCAAAAGTTCCTCTTTTTACTCCATCTACTGAAACTAAGCTATGATCATCATCCCCTAAAGGTACACAAATCTTACCTGGATTTATTTGATTTCTACTATCAAAAGCAGCTTTAACTTTTCTTAATTCAACAAAAAGCTCTCCAAAAAATTCAGGACCATACTCAGAACGATAGCCCCTGCCATGTTCACCCCACATAATACCACCATACTTTGCTGTTAATTTAACAACACTATCGGAAATACTACGCAACACAACTTCTTGTTCAGGATCACATAAATCTAAAGCTGGTCTTACATGTAAAACCCCAGAATCAACGTGACCAAACATACCATAACTTAAATTCTTGCTATCCAGCAAGGATCTAAATTCAATAATATAGTCTGCCAAATGTTCAGGAGGTACAACTGTATCTTCTGTAAATGCTATTGGCTTTGCATCTCCCGATGCATTACCCAATAAACCTACAGCTTTTTTACGCATGCCATAAATAGCTTGAATGTCTTTTAAATCTTTGCAAATCTGATAACCTATAACACCTTTTTGTTTATTTTTTTTAGATAACTCTTTATCTAAAGAAGCAACTAACTTTTCAAGTTTTTGTTCTTCTTCTGATGCATCTGTTCCTGCAAACTCAACAATATTAATACCTTCCATTTCAATATTAGGAACTTCTGTTATCAAATCTTTTACACTATACCAAACTATATCCTGTTTTGCTAAATTCAAGACTTTTGAATCAACAGTTTCAACTGATAAAGCCTGTGCTTTAACCATAACAGGAGCATGACGTAATGCTGAATCAAAACTGTCATACTTAATAACTACCAAAGAACGATAAGATGGAATAAGCGTTAAATCTAATTTAGCACCTACTATAAAAGCTAATGTACCTTCTGCGCCACAAATAATACGAGACAAATCCATAATATTTGTTTTTACATCATATACATGCTTTAAATCATAACCTGTTAAAAATCTATTGAGGTTAGGAAAAGTTGTTTGAATTTCTTTTGACTTGCTTGTGCATATATCATATACAGTGCGATAAATATTACCTTCCATACTTGATAAAGATAACTTAGCTTTTAATTCATCGCCACTTACTGGTCTAAAATTAACTAATGTTCCATCTAACAATACAACATCAACTTCTAATACATGTTGAGATGTTTTTCCATATTTTAATGAACCTTGACCAGATGAATCATTACTAATCATTCCCCCAAAAGTTGCTCTATTAGATGTAGATAACTCTGGAGAAAAAAACAATCCGTACTGTTTAATTTCTTGATTTAAATAGTCTTTAATAACACCTGCTTGTACATAAACCGTACGTTTGTCTACGTTTAAATCAGAAATTCCTCTCATATGACGAGACAAGTCCACAACAACTCCAGGTGTTAATGATTGACCATTAGTACCTGTACCACCACCACGTGGAGCAAATGTTATATCTGAATATTTATTAGTATTTGCTAAAGATGCTATAATTTGAACATCTTTTATATTTTTAGGTAATACCACGCCTTGAGGAATTTGCTGATAAACACTATTATCTGTTGCCACAGCTAATCTACTGCTATACGAAAACTCTACATCCCCTGAAAACTCAGAATTCTTCAAATCATTAAAAAAATCTAAATAATGACTCTCTACTGAAGTCGAAGGCGTAATCTTTGGTATCATAAAACTCTCTCTAAACAACAAATTGAATGACTTTATTATATAAGATTTTAAGAGCATATGGTAGTTTTTGTTCACAAACCTATATTTTATAGGATATAATAAATATAAGTTTTAATATTTAATTCTTCAATAAAAAATTATCACTTTATTAGGATGTTTCACTCATGAACAATACTAATTCGTTAACAAATTATGCTGGTTTAAAACGTATTATTTTAGCTGATTCATATATCACTGCTACAACTAAACAAAATAGCAGAAATGCATTTTTTGAATTTAATTTTGATAAACATAGCCAAATCAATGGTGCTAATGGATCAGGTAAAACCAGCTTATTGAAACTTATCCCTTTATTTTACGGATTAGATCCTAGAAAAATTACAACATCCAATAGTGTTCGCAAAAGTTTTTCTGGTTTTTACCTACCTTATGAAGACAGTAGTATAATTTTTGAATATGTTAGTAACGAGCAAAAAACAGTACATGTAGTGGTATCATCCGCTTCAAACAATAAAAATTCAACAGCTCTAGCTTTCGGTTTTGTACCTTGTGAATTTGATAGTAACAATTACATATATTTTGATGAAGAAACTAAAACATATCGTAATCGTTCTTGGACAGAATATAAACGCTATCTAAATCAACAAGGGATAAGAGTAGAAAAACTTGTAACAACAATTGATGAATATCGTTCTATTATTCAAAATATTCCTAATAGTACAAATAACTACATGCGTAAAACATATAGTTTAAGCAGTGGTAGAAAAGAACTTCGCTATATTGATGTTATTACCCATAGTTTAATAACTGGTAAAGTAAGTTTTGAGAATATAAAACTCCTCCTAGCCGAAATACTTAAAAAAGATCATCCAGATATAAAATTAGAACTAAATCTCAACGATCTAGACAAATTCTGCAAAAGCATATCAGCTTATCGGGAAGTTGAAAATATCATCAGTGAATTTAGTAACGTTATAAAAATAAATCAAAGTTTACTCAACCACATGGCAAACATTCGTGGGTTTTATCGTGATCTTAAATGGTTTATAAATGAATTAACTAATAAAAATAAAAAATTAAATGACAATATAAATAGTAAAGATAATTATTTGGAAAATTTTAAAACAGAAGAATTTAGAAAAATTCAAGAGCTTAAATCTACAGTAGATAACATAAAAAAAGAAATAACAGATAGAGATAATGAAATATCTCAAATTGAAAAAGAACAAGAAGATTTTGAAAATAAAAAAGCAACATATTGGCTTGAACAAGTCAATAATTGCCAAATTATAAAAAATCAACTTTTACAAGATAAGGAAGTTCTCAATTCAATAAACTCCAAAGCTGAAAATATTAAACAAGAATTTGATAACAAAAGAAATGCTATCAATAATAAATATTTATCAGATAAAAATAAATTAGAAAAACAAAAAAGTACTTATATTGACGAACTTAAATCAAAAAACCATGAACTTGAATCTAAAAAGTTAGCTGATATTAACAATTTAAAAAACGAATTAAAATCAAAAATTCATACTTTAGATCTTGAAGAAAATACTTTAACACACGAAAAACAAAATATTGAAAAGTCATTAAAAGATATCAGAGTTCCTGAAAATTTAGCAAAAGAACTTGCTGAAAATAGTAATAAAATAAATTCTATTCAAGATGAAGCTCGTGCTAATCAACAAGAACTGATAAAATTAACAAATGAAAAGCTGAGTTTAACCAATAAACGAACTCTCATAACCAATGAACATGATAAATTCAAGAAAGAAGGAAATAAATTACAACAAGAAATAAGAGACATCGAACGACAACTATCAAATAGCGACGGCTCTTTACAAAGCTTCCTTGAATTAAATGTACCTGCTTGGAAAGATAGTATTGGCAAAGTCTTGGATAATGAACTATTATCTAGAACGGATCTTTATCCAGTAATTGAATCAACTATCGATAACAGTACTTTAGATAAAGTTACCATTGGCAATGTTACGCTTTTAACCGAACATATCAAAAAAGAATTTAGAAATATCGAAGAATTAGAAATTATCTACAAAGAATTATCTCAAAAATTTAATATAATACAGCATGAAGTTGATAAAAAATTCAATGAAATTCATGATTTAAACACTGAAATAACAAATGTAGAAAACCAAATAATGAACTTGGAAGCTCATGAAGATTGGGATAAACAAATTTCTGAACTAAAAGATTTTCATTGCCAAATAAAAGATCGAATAACAATTGCTCAAGAAAAATTAAAAAATGAGTTAAATAACAATTTAAATAAAGTTTTATCTGAATTAAAAAATATCTGCTCTCAAAAAAATTCATTAACTGAAAAATACCAATCACTAATTCAAGATGTAAATAACTCATATTTACTAAATAAGAGTGATATCGAAACAAAATACTCGGAACTTATTAATAATACCGATGATTTATTAAGCCGTGCTCAAGAACAAAATGAACGAAACATAAAAGAATTAAATAAAATAGAATTAGCTAAAAAAACTGAAGGTAATGTTGATGATAAATTAATTGATCAATTATCATCATCAATAAGAAATAATGAACAACTTCTAAATGATATCGAAGACAATCGAGAACTAACTAATCGATATTTATTGTGGTTACCTAAAGGAAATATCCTACAAAATCTTCGTGAAAAAATCATAGATTTACGTAAACAACATCAAAATGAAGAAGACAAATTAAAATCCTATAATAAACAATATGACTCACAGATAAAATTACTTAGTAAAGAGATCAATAATCTCAGACAAACATATGAGAATAATAATAAAAATATTGAAAAATTTTCAAAATTATGTAAATCAATAGAGGATATAAATCTTAATAGTGATGGCACCCCTATTGAACCATCAACATCTTCTGAAATTACTTTTAATGAAGCTGAAAAACAAATAAATAAATATAAAAATGAATGTACCGAAATAAAAGGAAACATTTATAAAATTACTAATTGTATAAATAAATATACACATTCTGAAATTTATTCTTATTGGGAAGAACATTGTAATGAATCAAAAACTTCTTATGCATTTACAAATGAAACTCAAGAACAAAAAGATATTATATTAAAAGCTAATGCTGCCAAAATGATCGTTCAAGATTTACTTCCTCAAATACGACAAACTCTAATAAACTTTGGTCGAAATACTGCTGACATAATATATGGATATTACCAACAATTAAAAAACTTCAGTAATCGCATACACGGATTTAGTAACCGTATCTCTAATGCTGTTACTCAAAATCTAAGTTTTGAAGCTTTTGAATATTTTAATATAAAATTAGAAGCAAAAATAAAAGATTTACCATGTTGGCGTTATATTGAAGAAATAGCCGAAACCTACAAAAAATGGATAGAAGAGGGTAAATATTTAGAACAATTGCCAAGTCAAGAATATGTTGATCAAATCAAAAACTTAATGAGTAAATTTGAAGATGGTACTTTACGTAATGAAATAAATGATCTATTTACCGTACTTTTTGAAGTAACTGAAAATAAAAAATTTAAAACAGCAAGAAGCGCAAAAGAACTAGAAGAACTAAGTTCTAATGGTTTAACTTTCTTATTAATGTGTGCATTATACATAGGTCTAATTCGTGAATCACGCAATGAACAAAATATTAGAATCAATTGGCCTGTTGATGAAATGAGTAAGTTATCAAATAAAAATATTCATATTCTACTAGATGTAATGGATCGTAATTTAATAACAATGGTATCTGCTGCACCTGATTTAAGTATGTCCGTTGCTTTACAATTTGAAAATATTTATCGTATTGCAAAAGATGGTGTATTTGTTAACCAAGAAGCTTTAAATCCTATAGGAATAGCTATTGCAAAAAAACAAGGTTTATTATAAGGACTAAAAAATGATTAAAGAAACTATAGAACTTCTTTTACAAGGTGAATTTATTTGTCCTATAACTTATCATAAATCATATGAAGATTTAAAAGATGAAGAATCGTTTAAGTTAATAAACAATATCTTAGAACCTTTAGGTCGCTATGTAGCAAATGTACCAGGTAGTGATGTCTACTATGCAGCTTGGAAAAATATTGATGATAACAATGTTCGTAAACAAATATCCAAAGAATTTACCACTGTTCGCGATTTATTACGCCCTACAGTTGAATTTATTTTAACAATAATGGATCTTAATATGCAGGACTATCGACCAGGTCCTGGTTTTAAAATTTCAGAGTCTGAAACAACATCAAAAATTGAAAATAATGATTTTTTTAAAGATAGAGTTAGCACTATTCTTCAAATAATAAATAAAAGAAAAACTACTGACCCTTTACCATTACAAGTAAAAGCATTATTTGATTATATGAAAAAAAATAATATACTAATTGAAGAAGAAGATGGCTGTAGACAATTTCAATTAACAGGTAAAATATCATATATTTACGCTGTCATAGATTATATAGATGCTCACGAACACATTCTTTCCACAGAGGAAAAGAATGGTTTTATAAATGGTATTCAAGGAGATTTATTCAGTGAATTCTAATAACCTTTCTAATGCCAATAATATTTTATTTAAGTTTTTAGGGGATTTAAACAAAGGTTCTAACTTAATTATTCAAGCATTTAATAATAATCTTGATAATGTTGATGACAAAGATTTTGACCTATTAGAACTTTTAAAAAAACAAGATATTATTTTCTCAGCATTTGATGGTTATAGATTAAATCCTATGCTTGCTAGATTATTTAATTCTATCCTAGATATTGATCGTTCTCGTCATATTGAAGTAGGTCTAGCTAAATACCTAGATGATCTAAAAAGAATTATAGATCGTTATTTTTATCACAAATCAACACACCATAATGAAATAGCTGAAGAAACCCTTAAAGATATAGAAAATTTTGTATTTGAAATTATTTTTGAAGCTAAAAAATCTATAAAAACTCTAGGAAATAGGGTTCAAACTCAATTTGGCTTTGTTAGAAGTCTTGATGATAAAATATCAGAAAATGAACATGCTATTGAAATTGCAAGCGAATTGGTTGATAATCTAACCTTGTTTAATTTTGAGACTATGATGGGTTTTGTTCAAAGAGATGATGATACAATTTTATATCGTATTCTTTGCCTTCATCTATTACCAGAATTAACAAAATGTCAAAATCAACTTAATGGCATTTTAATAAATCTAAAAAGCTTACTCGCAAAATTCCGTAAAGAAGTCATTCAAACAAATGTTCTCAAAGCATTTTGCCAACATCATTATACCAATTTAAACTATCTTCCTAGGGATTATTCAAGTGAACCAATTCCTCATGAATTGTTTTTAAAAACTACAGCCTTGAAAATAAGTACTCATCCAGATCTTGAGAATGATAATCATACAAACATTTTAGAAGAAATTATTGCAAATCTACAAAATCCGAAGGATAAAATAGAAGTTGTTGTAGAAAATAGTCAAAGTGAAGGTTCTACAGAACCACCTAAAGTATTAACAGAAGAATATCAATATGAAGAAACAGAAGAAGATTTAATCATTTTCTTCAAACATATTATATCCAGTGATAAATCAATCAGTGCCAAAGAATATCACCAAAATAATCAATTAAAATATCGCTTAACTCATTGGCTTTTTGCTGTAGCTGCTTATTATGAAGATATGCCTGAACAAAATAAAATGTATTTTAAAAAACCTAATTTTTTAGGTACTCTCCAATATACACATCCTTTAAACAAAAATATTGGTTTCGGAGATTCTATTTTAGAAGATATAGAACTTGAAACTATAGATAATCTAAAAAATAAGGTATAAAGTTAAGGTATAATCAATGACATATATAAAAAAGAACAATTCTGAAGTAACATATGAAAAGTTTTTGGATTTTATCAATGATTATTACTTAATAAATGATAAAAATAAAAATAAAAAAATAAATGTATTTATAAGAGATCTTAAAAAAGTTTTAAATGCTAATGAAAATGAAACTATTACTCTTTGCGAACCAACAATCACTTTTTTAAAAGAATATTTCTTTGATTTTATTGGAAAAAAAATGTCTGATTATATAAGAGGAATTGGACCAAAATTTGTAATTCAACAAAATGATTTTGCTAAAGGTGTGAATTTTCATGCAATAATACATGATTGTTTTAAAAATATTATTGACCAAAATTTACTAGAAATAATTACAGATGCTGACAGACTAACTCTTGCAAAATTAATAAAAAATGAAAAAATAAATAAAAAAAGTGTAACAGAAAATTACAACTTAATTTTAGCTGGAAAAAATATTTACTATAAAAACCAACAGCTTTCAAATACTAATGATTTTCCTTTATACATTAATATCAATGAGTTCTGCGAAAATATCGAAATATCAACTATAAAACAGATAGTTATTGAAGAAAATATGGCAACTTTTTTAAAATTCTTCAATTACAGTTTTGATAAAAATGATGACTTTATTAATTATTTAGATAATACCCTAGTAATTTTTAGATCCGAATCAAAAACTACTACTAAAGAAATGAAACTCTCCTACGCCGATACTCTAACAAAAAAATTACTTGAACTAAATCTTTCTAAAAATTCTGATAATAATATAAAAGTCTATCTTAATAGCGATCTTGACAAAGGTGGTTATGATTGGACAAATAGTTGGTTTAAAAATTTCTCAAAATATAATAACACTTACTTATTACTACCTACTCAATCCTCAATAACTGAAGAAAACTATCTTTCATATGGTAAAAAAATAGAGGATAATTTATATAAAGATTTAGAATGTTATATTAACACTCTTGCGACCACCACTAGAGAAAGTGAAGCAATATCTGCTTTAAAGCATATTGTAAATATTACTAACAAAACAAATAAAACTTTAATTCAAGAGTCTATAATGCAATATGGTAATGTTTTTAAACTAAAAAGCTTTAAAATATAATACTGCGTTTAGAAATACCTATTATTTATAATTGCATACAAATTTCACATAAATGGGCATTAAAAAACCTTACTGATTTTTATTAAATACTGTATAATTCAAAAAGTTTAAGAATATAAAATATATTTACCAAAAGAATGAGGTTGAGATATGCGTTTACCAATTCTTGCAACAATTTTTTTTGCATCACTAACTACTAACGCTTTAGCTGACAGTTTATTAGATGTATATAGATTAGCGCAACAGAAAGACCCAACTTTGTTGCAATATAAGGCAAAAAGAGATAGTGCTTACGCTTCTATTGATCAGGCTGATGCTGCAAATTTACCACAAATTAATCTTAAAGGTTCTGTAAATTACACTAAAAGTAATAAAGATGACTATACAACATCCCTAGTAACAGGCGGTTCTTTATCATTACAACAATCAATTTGGCGCCACTCAAACTTTATAAAAAGTAATATTGCTGAAAAGACTGCTGTTAATGCAGATCTACTTTACAATGATGCACAACAAAATTTAATAATAAGAACCTCTAAAGCTTATTTTGGAATTTTAAAAGCAGCAGATGTATTAAAATACGCTAAGGCAAATAAAGCGGCCTTAAAGAAAAGATATTCAGAAACTAATCAAAGATATAAGGTTGGATTAATTGCAAATACAGATGTTCAAGAAGCTAAAGCAGCTTACGACAGTGCTACAGCTCAAGTTATTATAGCTGAAAATGATTTAATAAATAGCTTTGAAGATTTACGCCGTATAACTGGTGTGGAGCATAAGAATTTAAACCATTTAGATATTGAAAAATTTTCTACAGTTAAATTAAGCGAATCTTCTGACTCATATTTAAAAACTGCTGAAGAAAACAATATCTCTCTTCAAGCTAAAATGATTGAAAAGGAAATTGCTCGTATGAATATTTCCTTAGCTCAAACAGGTTATGAACCAACTTTAGATTTACTAGGTTCTTTAAATGCTCAGCACACTAATTACAAAGAAGAAGAATTATATAAGAGAGAAGATTATTCTTTAAATACAGCTTCTATTGGTCTTGAATTAAATATTCCTCTTTATTCAGGCGGTGCAACTTCAGCTGAAGTTGAAGTTGCTAAAAATAATTTCATTGCAAAATCTCAAGAACTAGAAAGTATTCACCGTCAAGTACAAAGTAACTTGTATAGCCAATACAATAATATAAATGCAGCTATTGGAACTGTTAAAGCTTATAAACAAACTGTTGTATCTGCAAAGAGTGCTCTAGATGCTACCATTGCTGGCTATCAAGTAGGTACTAGAACTATTGTAGATGTTCTTGATGCAACTCAAAAATATTATAATGCAGAAAGTAATTTAGCTAGTGCAAGATACGATTATATTATCAATAGATTAAATATTAAATATACCACAGGTCTCTTAAATGAAGATGATATTATTTTAATAAATAATGGTTTAACTGATAAACCAATGACAAAAGAAGAATCAGAATAATTTATTATTTTGCTAATACCTAAGTTGATAAACTTAGGTATTTCCTTATATTATAAAATATCTTAATCATCACAATTTAATAAATATTTTAACCCAAATATTTTATTTTAATACATAATATGTAGTTAAGTATCTTAAGGAGGAATAACCATGGGTTTTTTTGATATGTTTAAAACATCTTCTGAAAAAACAGGAGATCCTGATACAAATAATCTAGGAACAGTAACAGAAGAAGATCATCGTACTGCTATCATTAAAGAACGTCCTGATTTATGCAAAAAAATCACAGAAATTCCGTCAGATGAAGTTGTAAAACGCGATGGAAAAATTGATATTACATTCAAAGGTTGGCAAATTTGTAATGTTGAGGAACGCCATAACAAAGATGATCGACGTTTAGGTTATTTGAAATTATTTAAAACCAGAAATGATAAGTTTATTTGTCAAAGAATGACACTAATTGATAATGAAGAAAAACATTATACTGCAGCAACAGTAGAAGATTTTCCAGCTATCAGAAATTTCTTCGGAGAAGACTCTTTAGCACAAGCCTTATATGTAATGCTTGAAAGGGTTTCAAGTCAATGGTAATTTAAATTACAAAAACCGGATTTAATCCGGTTTCTAAACTAAATTTTAGCAATTTCTATAAATTCTTGTTTATTCAACTATATTAGGAATTTGGTAGTTGTGCATATAGATAAAAGCCACATCTGTGGCTTTTTAATTGAGTGCAATAAATTAAGACATAACTTTCTGAAGTATTGAGTGCTCCCCAATAGCATCCTCGATCCAATCATTATATTTTTGCATAGCATCCTTTCTTTTACTTAGAGCATAATCTCTTGTATAGGCACTTTGGGTACTAGGTGGTTTATGGCTAAGACAAAAGTCAGCGACACTTATTTCAATATCTAGCT
>JBJFGR010000154.1:0-26758 GCA_051892875.1 Succinivibrionaceae bacterium | reverse complement strand
ACTCGAGAGAATTAAAAAAGACCATTGGGAAGATTTTAAAAAATATCTTAAAATAAAAAAACTTTGGCATATTGACTATCACTGGGAAAAGAAGCCTAAGTGTTCTGCTTGTGATGAAGAAAGAAAACTAACCATACAAATGCCTGATGGTAGCACAACAAAAATTTCTTGCTCTTGTGATAAAACCATAACAATAATGGAAGTAGCCCCACTTGATAAAGAATTACCTATTATCGCTGTTAAAGGAGAAATCGTATATATGGCCGATGGGTTTAGTGAATGGAGTGTTAGTGGCAGAATTATATTCAAACAATCAGAATTATATACTACAGAAGAACATTTGGATAGATGTTTCTTTACTTCAAAGAAATTAGCTGAACAAGCTTTAAAAATTATAAAGGAGATTAAGTGATGGGATATAGAAACTACTTATTTATTGCTGATAAAAAGAAACTTAATAAAATTCGCAAAATGTCTAAAAATGAGTTGTGGGGGTTCTCTAGACAAAAACCTTTTGAAGATGAGCTTTTCCCTTATATAGGGGATGTATTAAAAGAAGCTGGGGCAGAAGAAGCTTTTGAATTGGGGAAATATATTGACTATAGGGATAGATTAAAACCATTTTTGAGACCGTTATTTCGTGATAAAGAAACTCATAAATACTATAATGATGAGGATGAGCTTTTTATTGCTGAACCAGAAATTTTACAAACCTTAGCAACAATTTTCAAGGAAAAAGTACAGGCTCACTACCAAGACCTTATGCAAGAAAAAAGCTCTGATGAATTTGATAAAAGAACACAGTTTGAAAGATTATTAAGTTCAGCTAAATCAAATTTGATGTGGTCTAGATACCTTGACGAACTCCCAAATAATAAATATGCACTCGGTGGTGGTTGGCTATATGAACACGAAGTGTTTTCAATTCTTTATCTTATGAGAATATTTAATAATAAAAAGCAATGTTTAATTTTTAGAGGATATTAACTAATGTCATATTTAGAAGAACTTTTGCCCGAGTTCAGAAAAGGGGCTAAGATTAGATGTTCTGATTGGATAGATGGTTTTTATATACAAAAGGATGGAGAAACTGTTATCGACCATAACAATCGTACGTTCCATATTCACGCAGAAGACACTCTATCAGAAAAATGGGAGCTTTACAAAGAGCCTGAGCTTGATTGGAGCCACATCATCAAGAACAAATGCCTATGCTGGTTTTGGGATGATTGCGAGAAATATGCTAAAGAATATGGATTTTTAGGATTTTTAACTTATGTTCAACCTGGTAATAATACTGATAGATTTGAGGATTTAGAAGGAAAAATTTGGAAAAACTGCCGTCCAGTCCGTAGAGATGAAGTAACTTTTTATGAGGATAGAAAAGATGTGGAAAAAGATTAAATGCTGGTTAAAACAATTATTTTGCAAGCACGAATGGAAGTGTTTAAATTATAACTGCAAATATCGTAAACCGAATCGGTGTGGTGACGAGGGTTTAATTCATGGATTACCATTATGTTGGGCTTGTTATTCCCGTCGAGTTATTTGTAAACGCTGTGGAAAGATTAAGTGACTTTTTTATAAGGAAACAAAAGATGAGTAAATCAAAACCCGAAGTCGGTGATATATGGGAAATATCTGATCCAAGCGCTGGAACTTACCGAGCTCTCGTCATCAATACAACCAACTTTAAACATCCATATTGTATTACAGACGATCTAGAAGGATGTTTTTTATGGGGCTATTCAACTGAAACATATATTGGTAAATCTAAAGGTTCAATTTCGGCTTTATTTGAGGTAAAAAATGATTGATATTATAAAAACCTTCTGTGAAATGATAATAGACACTACTGTTATTACATTACTAGGTATCATGTGTATTATTTTATTTGTATGTGCCTTCTTATTTTTTCCATTTAAAAATATAAAAGCATGGTTCAGTACACAAATATATAGGATTGCTGATACTATGGAATACTACTTAATAAAAACTACTACTGAAAGATAAACAAATGAACACTACTGATAAAACATACCTCAAATCAAGAACTAAAACTGAATATAAACTTCTATCCTATATAACAAAAACACTAAACCTTAACCCAAAAGACTTTAAAATTAAAAAAGCTAAGCGTAAAGATAAACCCTCTATGCTAATGTCTTCCATGCCAATTATAACTAACGTCTACAAATTTATAAAAAATAATTATAACCTACCAGAACTTACTATATCTACATCATATTATTCAGATACAAAAAAACTACTAAGAAGATCTCATACTGAATATAATGTTCTACACCTCCAAATAAACCATACAGTACAAGATCCTCAAGACATACTAACCCTACTTCGTATTAAAAACTCTACATATCCCATAACCATACATACCACACAACTTCACCTTTAATACCTAGAAGGGGCCTTACTTATACCTATACAACATAATACGGACCTACAACTATACTAACCTATAAACTAACTTTACCTTTGGCCCCTCTACGAACTCTACTACATTTACTATCTACGACTAATACCTCCCTCACTACCTATGTACCCTACTTCATACCACCTATATACCACTTACCCCCTTCTACTTTTACCTTTCTTCCACCTATCTTAACATTTCCAATGCTTCTAACGCTTCCCTTCCTACTGGATTTTATATTGAGCTTATTATTTATATACGTAAAGGCCCCATGGCGGGGGCCCACCATGAGATAATTAAAATATTTTCAATGGTGAATTTTTTTATTTCAATGGTGAAAAAAATTTATTATTATATATTTATAATAAATAATAAAAAAGCTTAATTAAAAAATTTTAATATAAATATAAAAAATACAAGGTTAAAATTTTTATTTTCAAGGCTAAAATTATTTATTATAATAAATTATAATTTAAAATAAAATTTTACAAAAGCTTTTTATTTTATATAATATGCAAGTTTGTAAATTTATTTTAAGAAGTTAATTAAAAGTTAATTAAATATAAAGAGTTTCAAGGCTAGCTTTTTTGTTTTCAAGGCTTAAAAAATATAATATAATTAAAAAATTTTTTAATTAAAATAAAAAAGCTTCAAGGTTGAAATTTTTGTTTTCAAGGCTCAAATTATTTATTAAAATAAAAATATAATAAATAAAAAATTATAAAAGCTTTTTATTTTAATAATAATATGCAAGTTTATAAGTTTATTTATTAAATATAAAAAAAAGAATCTAATCGTAATTTGTAAATATATAATACAATTACAATTAGCCCTGGGAGAACAGTTGTCTCAGAGTTGTTGTGATTATACTATATATTTCGTTTTGACAGAGATGATATATATATAGATTTTGTAAATTAACCAACCACTATGAAAGGAAAAAGCTATGACAAAGACTAAAAAAACCATGACTGTTGAAGAAGTACGTAAAGCAAGAGAAGAAAACATCCCGGTAGTATTTAATATGATAGCTGCACTGAAGGCCATAGAAGATACGCCTGTCAAGGTTGTTAAAAGCGGTGCTCTTGGTGATTTCAGTAAGGATATTATGGAATTGTTCAAGCAGGCCGGTACCCCCTTGGCATTAAATCAGGTAAGAGCGGCGCTTATAGCAGGGGGTAAGGAAGTTACAGCGAAGCAGGTTGCTGATAGATGCTGGTTGCTTGCGAAGCGTGGTCAGTTGAAGAAGGGTGCTAACAAAGGCGTATATGAGTTAGCCTAAGAGCGCCGTATGGTAATTGATATAAGGGGATGTCGTTAGTGATGTCCCCTTTTGTTATATGTAAGTAGTATATATAAACGACGAAGATGAGTGAGCGTCGCTTATACATATTGCTTGATAGACAGAATTGAGTGATATGAAACCCAACCGATATTAAATGAAAGGAAAGTATTATGAATAAAGTATTTAAGAACGTCGCTTATAATAGGTCATTGAAGGTAGTGTCGTTAGGAAATGGCAACTATGGTTTGTATGATCGTGAGTTTAAGTTTTGGGTAGCGCAAGGCAGCAAGGCTGATATGATGATGCTGTACAAAAAGATGACGGTCAATGCTTATTGTGATTCGAAGTTGTTGATAGCACAGTGACGTTGTAAGATTAAGAGCGATGTTAGTAATTAGCGTCGCTCTTGTTTGTATTAACCTTTTATTAGGGAGTAAACGATATGACAGTATTAAAAAGTGTTGCTATCGCGTTGGTTGTAGTTAAACCGGGTAGTAAAAATCAGCAAACGTTGTTAGTTGTTGATGAAAAAGTAAAAACCTATTGATAAGTAAGGAACGAAGCAATGAATGACATAAAAGTCGATAAAGATCCTATAGGTTATTTGTGGCGTGTATGGTTATGTAACGTTATCATATTTGTAACTGATACACAAGCTCGCGCTGAAGAATTTGCTAAACTTTATAGAGGAGCAACACAGTGAATAAAACCTTGGAAAACCTAGCGTATTTAATCCTAATGATGAGTGTGCTTATTTTGATGACAATATGCTTGATAACACCGGATAAAACGAACGATGGTTATTTTACTGATATTGTTCGTTATTGGACGGATAATCAGTATTATTGTGATAATTTTAACCCTAATTACTGTAAAGGAATAAAACAATGAGTATCGTAAATAAAACAGATAGAGATTGGAATTACACGATGCTTGTAAGTACAGTCGATACATTAAAATCTTCACAAGGATTTTATTCAAGATTAGCTGCAGAGCTTGCTGAAATGTCTGAGGAAGAAAAAGAGCAGCTTAAAGAACAGCTAGCTAATCAACCTAAGTTTAACGACTCAGTAGATGTTGTTATGTTTTTAGAAGGTTAACAAAGGAGTAGATGATGAAAACATTAAATGGTGTGGAAATAATCATATCCGAAAACAATGAAGTCTCATATAATTATAAAGGAGTACTTTATACCAAAGAACAGTTTGAAGAGAGATTCCTTCCCAAGTCCAAAAAGTTTGTGTTAATCTATACAGACTATGGTGATACCTGTGATGATTTAGCTAGAGTGTCTGGAGTATATGATACATTCAGAGAAGCGCAGATTGAAATGAATAAAGATGTTGAACACTTTAAAAAAGTAAACAGTCAATATCCTGAAGAAGCTTCTGATGATAACTACATTGTATTAGGTGATACATTTGATGGTTGTCAATGGCAAATCTTAGAAATGGAGGTATGAAACGACTAAAAACTAGGAATTATTATGTACTTTTAACCTAACCACATTAAAGGAGAATAAATTATGACTAATGCATGTGATGATGGAAATCATGAGTTTGTTGGTATGGATATGTGCATTTACTGTGGTGAATGTAAGCAGTTACTCTTGCAAACTCAATTCTTTAAAGATACAAACGGTGAAATGAAACCGAGAAAGGGTATTAGTAAATATCAATCGACGAGTCCTGAACCTTGTGACAAATGTAAAAAGAAGTTTGAAGAGGATGGAGTTGTACCTATGATTGAAGCAACTCGCGGTCATAAAGGTGAGCCTATCTTTGGTAATAGATACATCTTCATGAGAAGAGAAGCTATTCAGGGTCAAGAGTTTATTGACTTTATGAATAAACACGGATACTTAATCTGTGAACCTGAATTTATTGATACGGTGTTAGCTAAACATAAGGAGCAAATGAATGTGTGATGATATTAAAAAGTTAGAGGAAGAACTCAAGCAAGCTGAATATGATGAGACAGATGCATATGGAACGTATATGTATTATGAATGTGCAGACCGAGGATATGATTATGTAGCTGCCTCAAAAGCGTGTGATGATTATCATAAAGCAAGTCAACGAGTGAAAGACCTCAAAGAAAAAATTGAAAGCCTGCGTAAAAAGGTTAATGGTATTAAAAATGAATGATACCATGTAAAACATATTATTATGAATCTTATACACTAACTGAAAGGAATGTGACATGTCTAAGAAACTAAAAGAAGTCTTTACGGTTGATTTAAATACACAGGATGAAGATAATCAAGGTCGTCCTGTATATGTTGTGTCAACTAGAAAAGAAGCTGAAAGGAGAGTGCGAATCCTTAATGAACAAGAAGCATGGGGAGTTGAACTCACTGAGGATAAGTTGGATATTAGTGATTGTGATGAAAATTACAGAGTAATCGGTTGTGGTCGTCCTCATAGATTTTATAACGTAGGATCATTTGAAGTAGATGGTCTTTTTTATGAAGAAGAAAGTGAATGATATGGCAGATACTGTAAAATTTCTTGAGTAGTATAAGAAATATTATATACAGTTACATTCGCCGCATTGGAGAAAACATAATATTACAAGGAGTAAAAAACATGGGAAATCGTGCAGTAATCACAGATGCTGAAAAGAAAATCGGTGTATATCTTCATTGGAACGGTGGACGAGATACAATCGAACCTCTTTTAGCATACTGTAAATTAAAAGGATACAGGGATGTAGAGAATGATCCTAGTTATGCCTTTGCGAGATTAACACAGGTTATGGCTAACTTTTTAGGTGGTAGTACTTCTATTGGTATTGGACTTTTCAATGATCTCGATACTGATAACAATGACAACGGTACGTATGTTATTGGTAAAGATTGGAAGATTGTTGACAGACTGTTCTTTAAAGGTTTCGAACAAGATCATTATAAATTCTTACCTATGCTGCGTGCAATTAATGATAGCCAACCGAAAAAAGAACGACTTGATAATATAGAGTTAGTCAAGTATTGTTTACAGAACGGTATATCCTTAGAAGATGACTGTGATCGTAGACATGTTATTGATGCCAATGGATTTGATGAAACAGTTGGATACATTATTGAAGATCTTAATATAGAGATTGATGTCACTCAGATTAAAACAATGTATAAAACCGAGTCAGACAATTTCGAATTAGAATTAGTCAGTGGTGTCAAATATCCTATTAGCTTTAATGACGCCAACATAATCATGGTTAGAATCGCAGCCCTTAACAATCCGGAGTAAAGAAATGGCAACACCTAAATCATTAAAGCCTATTCCAGCAGATGAAGCACAGGCCTCGATTGAAAAACATCTTAAGGCTGGAACAGGTTTTTACGAATATCCTGATAATGTCGGTGATTTCGTATATCAAACAAAACGAGGAGTGTATCTAATTCGTGAAAACTTTGGAGGTAGATATGAAACCGGTAAAATCAGCGACTGATAATCTTTTGTTTATAAATGTGAGAACCTATACACCAAACGTAAGGTTTGATACCGATGGTTTAAATGATGATGTGGAACTTGTAGAAGATAACTGCATCAGATTAAACGTTTCACAAATCTGTTATATCGAACTTTATAAACATCTAGGTTTCACATACTATAAATTGGTAATGACAAACGGACAATCCATAATTACCGATAAGTTTTCATTTTCTTCTATTGACAAACTTATACAAGGAGGTGATTAAAATGACTGAAAATGTTACTTGGTCTGCATCAGGTGTTGTTATTGGTAAAGACTTCTATGGTAGTGTGGGAAGTTATCCTGCTTTAAACTACGCGAGTTTTGATACTAAAGAACACCTGCTTGAAAAGATAAACTTAGACTTCGCAGACAACAGTCTTGATGCAGGTTTTGGTTTTGACCGTCTACTTGCTGCTAGGATGCATGTATGTATGAAGCATACCATAGTAATTGATGGTAAAGATTATACATATGAAGAATGGCAGAATGTGGATATTGGTGACACAAGTCTTATTGATAAACTAACCAAGGAGAATGGCAATGAATGAAGATATAGAAGTCGGTGATATTATTTCAAAGATGTATGGTTACAGTATGACCGTATATAAATTTTATCGTGTTGAACGTATAACTGGTCGGAGTATGTTCCTTCAAGAGATTGGTAAGACAATTGTAGATGGAGATTATATGACTCCGAAAGTTATACCTAATCTAAAAGAGTTAAAAGGAGGTGTAGTTCGTAAGAGTTTAAATACTTATGTAGGTAATAAATGGGATGGTAAGCCTTTACAAGAAGATCGTTGGGATTAATTTTTGTAAAAATTTTTTTCAATTTATTAACCATTTTTTAGTAATTTTATGATATGTATTAACCAACCACAATGAAAGGAAACAAAAAATGTATGTACTTAATATTGTCACTACTGAAGAACAGTTTAAAAAATTGTATGATGCATCTGCTTATACGATAACTGGTGCCGGTGGTGATTTAAGTGAATGGATGAAAGGTATTAACGACGGATTACAGCAACGTAAAATCGGCTCAGTCTCTCAGTTTTATACCTTTAAGGGTGCAGATATGAATAGAATCTATAACTTAAAAGGTGATGTAAGGTATCAAGATGATTTGACATTCCTTGCCTTTAAGTTAGATGGCTTGAATGTTGGTAAGTTGTCAATGCTCAAGTTAGAAACGGGTGACAGATGGTTTAATGATATTGTAGATAATAACCGTCACTTCAATAAACTTCTGTTGAACTAAGGAGAGTATGATGACAGACAAACAACTGCGAAAACTGGCTAAAGAAGAATACCTTGATTGTCGTGAGTGTGGTCATTATCCTGATTTTATTACTGATTGCTGTGAGCTAAGTGATGAAGAAGAAAAAATGTATGCCGCTGAATATGATATGACTGTCGAGGAATTCAGAAAGTACAGAACATATCTTGAAGAATTGTGTAACTAAATAAATAAGTATCATTATGTTTTTGTTTAAACCCAACCATAGAATGAAAGGAAAGTACAATGGGAAAATCAAGTCGTATACAAATTGAAGATGAAGTTTTTGATAGCTTAAAAGAAGCAGCTGACTTCCTTGGTATTAATGATTATGATCTATCTGGTAAGCTGGATGATTGTGAAGAAAAAGTCATTAAAGGTTTTAAAGTTAGAAGATTGGATCCGAGAGTATCTCGTCTGTGTGGTGCAATCTATTGTAATAAAACTGGTAAATTGTACAAGAATGCAGTTATCCTCGGCAAATGTTTGAAAGTAAATCCTACGTATATCTCTAATGAATTACGTAAGAATAACAAATATGTTGACCGGTTTAATAACACATATCGTCGGGTACAGAATCCTGAAAACTTCGATATGTCTAAAGCGATTGATACTATTGAGCCAGTTACTTTACATGCTGTATCATTAGTTGAAACACAGAAACCGGTTGTACAGAATGAACCGTCTACATATATCGAACCTGCACCGGCAACCAAGCCTGAAGTAAAAGAATCGGTTGTTGAAGATGATAGTGACATCCTAAATGATTTGGAAAAACTTACTGTAAGATTCTTGAATAAAAGAGATTACAGTACAGTTGAAGGTCTTCTGGATGTTATGAAAAAGATTACTTCTGAAAAAACAAATATAGCTTGAGGGAGAACAGAAACATGACTGACCAAACTGTAAAGAAAATTAAACGGAAAGATGATTATACCTTAGAAGAATTGCGGGCATTAATCGCTGAGATGGATGAGAGTATAGGTCGTCAGCATGGAAAATCCGGTAAAATCTTTGAAGATGAAGAAAAAGAAAAGAACAGACTTTGGAATAACTATTGTTCAAGAAAGTCTCGTGAGCGTAGAAGAAAAGTTGAGAAAGACCAGGAAAAATCATTCATGGAAGCTCATGGTTTAAGCGCTGACGAAGATGAGTACGGAATAAGACCTGTTGATGAAAGGAGATATATACGATGCTTCCACTCTGGTTACATTGATGCTCCAGTCTATCGTAAATACGTACAACGAATGACTGGCTTAAGTCTTAAACAAATCTGTATCCTACAAAAGCGTACAGGTTTAATTCCAGTTCCTGCTGTCGGTGATGCTGAAGCCGAGAAAGACTGGAAAGAAAGATATGAGCGTGGCGATATTTATTAATGGTAAAAAAATAATTTTCCACGGCAACTAAAATGTGATATATATAATATTGTTTTAATGATTGAAAAACATATTTAAATAACAATCGGAATTGGTCCGGTTGTATAACTGAAAGGCACTAAAATGTAAAACGTAATTAAGGTTCGAGGCGACTATGATAATCCTACAGAGTAATCCTTTTTATGATATTCACTAACAACTAGTACACGATTACTTTGTATATCACGCTCGGCTGGTAAAATGTAAGTTGCGTTAAGATTTACAAACCTACAGAGTTTTCCCTTTTTCCTTGTGGTTGGGGAAAGAATCCTGGGCATGATTATAAACTGTCTTTCTGTCGCGAAGAGGTATTTAATTATTGAGTACATTGTAGTTAGATACCTCTTCTTTTTATTCAACCCTATACTGTAAATGTATAACATCTAAGGAGATCAATTATGACAAAACAGATTAAAACGTTAACTGACAAACAGATTGAAGAGTTGGTTAAAGCTTACGTAGAATATAAAAACGCTGAACAGAAATTTAAAGACCTTAAAGAAAAATATACCAAAGACTTGGTCGAAGGTAAATTTTCAGCCGAAGGCATTGGTGAAGTTATTAAAACCAAGTTTGTAAGGTCTTCCCTCAATTCCACAAGATTATCAGAAGAACACCCTGAAATCAACCTTGATGAATATAAAGATTCCACTGAATCAACAAGTGTAACCATCAAAAATAAAATGGTTAACAATAAGGTTCTTGGTATATTCTAAAGGAGAATGTCATGAAGACAATTGAAGAATGGTTTCAAGGTTTAACTGAGACCCAACAAGACTACATCAAAAGAACCGCTAATGGTTTTGATGTAAATGTTCCGGGTTATTTCGAATTCGATAAAGACTTAGATGCCGATAAAATACTTAGTTTTATTGCGCAAGGTTGTTTAGATAGTGCAGGATCTACCAATACGGAACGTAAAGAAGCTAATTTGTTTCTAGTCTATAGTATGAACAAATGTAACAAAGAGTTACTATCAGACGATATGTTCATACGTTACCTAGAGAATACATATTATGATGCTTCTTACATGCGCAAATACCTATCTAAAGAAATCTATTTGAAATTTCTCGAGAGTAAATATAGCAAATTCGGTGAAGGAATATATGAATTAGACCAATTGCTTATTAGTACTAAAGACTTTGATAATATCAATTGGAATAAACTCAAAAATTCTTCTAGTTTCTGTAACGAAGAACTGTTTGGTATTATGGGTAGAGAAAAAGCTAAGGAATGGTTAAAAGAACATCCTGCAGCTTTTGATATTTATCGTGATGAAGAGCGTCCACTCATTGATGAACTCTTTGACGAGTTATTCTTTGGTGAAGATGGATGGAATGAATCAGATAAAATGGTAGTAGTTAGAAGGTATGCTTCACATCGATATCATTTCGATGATCTGTTAAAGCAAGTTGTTTGTGTAGATAAAAAGTATTACAAGTATATCTATCCATTCATTGAAAACCGTACAGCTATGGCAAATGAAATCTATACAGCAAAGAAATCGGAGAAAGAGCTAACTGGTAACGAAACGATAGAACAAGTTTATAAATATTCGAAAGAAATACGTAAGCTCGCTCAAATCGCTGCATGCTGTATCAGAGGAAATATCAGTAAAGCAATGACAGGTACACTTGCTGAAGTTGCAGGACTTATGAAGATATACCAATATGACTTCGATAAGATCTTTGCGTGTATGTATCCTGAAACAATTGAAGATGAGGAGGAATATCAGGAAGCTTAAGTAACTGATTTGGTTTGATTTTCAGGTAGTGAAACATGTACTTATTGGAGTAACTACCTTTTTAATTCCCATGTTAAAAAAATATATTTTCATGGTGAATCAATTGTAGTATATAAACAAACGTATTTTATAATATAACCCAACCAAAATTAGGAGAAAATGTTATGGTTAAGAATGTACAAGATAAATTGCTGATGCCGGAATTCACGATTGATACAGTTGTTAATGATAGTGGTATCGAAATTCCTGGTATCAAAAGAATGTATGATATTGCATTGGCTATTGGTGATTCATTGATGCAGTGGGGTGGTCCAGGATGTGGTAAGTCTCAGTCAGTACAGCAGTGGAATGCAGATAAAGTTGCTGAGTATGAAAAACGTATGGCTGAAGGTGAGAAAGTAAAACCTTGGAATCCGGTTGTTTGTGATGTTCGTTTGTCTATGAAAGAGCCGGTTGATATGGTTGGTGTTCCTATTCCGACTAAAGATGAAAAAGGTAACATGACAACTGTTTGGGCAACTCCTTCGATGTGGCCTAAGAATGATGGTGAATTTGCTGGTGGTGTTATTCACTTGGATGAAATGAATCAGGGTCAAGCTGCTATTCTGAATGCTGCCTTCCAGTTGATTCAAGACCGCGCTTTGGGAGAATACAAGGTACCTGAAGGTTATATCATTATTGGTTCATCTAACCCGTCTGCATATAACTCTACTGTTACTGAGTTTTCTGTACCATTGTCAAACAGATTCAGTCACTTCAATGTTAAGCCTGACTTCGATTCTTGGTTGAATTACAGAATGAATAACGGTGGTAACTTGGATGTTATGACCTTCTTAAAGACACAGGGTATGAATATGTTGTTTGATAAAGAAGGTATGGAAGCTAAAGTTGGTAGTCTTGCCGATGCCATGTATACAGATATTGTTATCACTCCTCGTTCTTGGGAAGTAATTGAAAAAGTATTAGCACTTCCTGATGGTAATAAAGCAACAGGTGGATTTACAATAGATGAAAAACAAAGATATGCAACTGGTCGTTTAGGTCTTGCTGTTGCTTCCAGACTGTTTACTTGGTTGAAAGATAAAGCTAAATATCAAGACTGGAGAGAAATCCTTGTCGATGGTAAAGACTTTAAAGATGAAAACAGTGAACAATTCTGGGCTGTTCAGATGGCATGTATGAATGCAATCATTAACCAGAAAGATGATGCGAAATGTCGTGAATATTGCTTGAACTTCGTAAAGGCTACAGAAAAACTTAAGACTGCAGCATTCAAGGTTATCAATATCACACAGTTGATTAGATGTAAACGTGTTGAAGGTAATCTCAAAATCTTCAATTCGATGAGAGATGCACCTAACTTGATTCGTTTGATTTCAACAATCACTCGCAGATAATCTTAAGTAAAAACAAAGGGTTAGGTTATTAAGTTAGTCTAACCCTTTAACTTCTTAACCACAGAAAGAAAGGAAAGTAAAATGTCTTATGTAGTAATGGATAAACCACGTGATGCCTTTGTTTTATTCGATAGGCATGTTAATAGTTCAACTCTAGAAATTATTACAACAGTTGAATTAGTTGGTTGTATAGAGATTGCTTCAGAATTTAGTTCACAAACAATTGCAGAAAAAATGATTGAGCAAGCCAGTGTAGCGTATGATACAACTGGTTATGAAGTAATCGATGTCGAAGCATATAAACAACAGAAAGAGGCTGAAGCGAAGGAGAATGCACAGAAATACCTAACCGAAGAATGGAAGAAATTGTCACCTGAAGAAAAGAAAGAACAGATGAAAAAAGCTATTGATAATGGTAATATCGAAGAGCTTAAAAAGTTTCTCGAATATGTTGGTGACGAAGAATCCAAAGTCGACGACGATTAATCTAAAATTGAAGAAGACTAAGTTATTGATTTGAAAGGATTTTAATATGACAGTTGATGTTAAAGAAATCTGGGAAGCTGCGATGGTTGAATTGGTCATTGAGTTTCCTATTTATGCACAGCTTCTAACAAGAATAGGTACAACCTTTGTAAATGAACCTAGTCGTAAGTTTGTAGCATGGACAGATGGTAGAACAATTTATGTTAATGAGTCTATGATAAAAATGTTTAATGAAGATCCTATCGTTAAAGGTGATTCAGGAACACAGTATAATAGAGCCATTACAAAAAGAGAAATGATGTTCCTTCTGTGTCATGAGTTACTGCATCTTATTGGTTTAACTTACGATAGAGGTTCACAAAAAGGATTGTATCGTGGTGCAGTAAATGCTAACGATAGACACATGTGGGAATTGTGGAATAAAGCTACTGACTATGAAATCAACAGCTTACTACATAATAATGAAAAGACTACAGACCGTGGTGATGTTGTACACAATGCTGTTGGTAAAATGCCAGATTGGGTACTGTATGAAAGCGACTACCGTGACAAAACAGCAGAAGAAATCTTTGAAATCCTTAAGAAAGAGGACGAAAAGAATAATCGCAGCGGTGGTTCTGGTGGCGGTTCCGGTAAAGGTCAGTCAGCAGATGGAGGTCAGAGCTGTGGTAATAATGTGGATGGTCTCGATTTTAGTATTGATGATCATATGCCAATACAGGATGATGCCACTAGAAACGAAGTACTTACTAAGATGTCAGAAGTATTCGGTTCAAGGACTAATGGTTTAGGTATGTCTTCAATCGACAGAATGATTAATAACGTATATAAACCTCAACCCTTTAACTGGAGACGTGCACTTACTAGATATATTCGTGGCTGGATGAAAGATAACTATACTTGGAACAGACCTTCTCGTGCTGGTATAGCAAATAACCTTATCCTTCCATCATCTGGTCGTACTCCTAAGATGCACATCGGAGTTGCAGTGGATACTTCTGGTTCAATTCATGATACTGAGTTACATACTATGATGGATCACTTGTTTACCATTCTATCACAGTTTAAAGACTTTACTGTAGACGTTTGGTGCTGTGGTTCAAAAGTATATCCTGAAACGTTCCGAACATATACTGCATCGAATAAACGCGAACTACATAATTTCAAGTTTGCTTCTGATGGTGGTAATGATATGCGAGAGAATTTCAAGTTTATCAAAGAGAAGTATAAACAGGATAAATTGGATGTCTTCATCTGTATGTCTGACTTCTATGATCCGTTAGACGGTGATACAGAAACAGTAAGTCCTTGTCCTTGTATTTGGATGGTTCTTGATCACCCAACGTTTACACCACCGTCTTTAATTAAAGCGGAAACATATCCGTTTGTTGTTGAAGAAAGTAAAAATAACGCAGATTACTAATTGAAAGGAAAGTAACATGGTAAAATTAGAAGATGTATTAGAAGACATCATAATCATAGATACTGCAGGTTTTGATCAAGAAGAGTTTGAAAACAAGATTAAAACAGAAATGCCTGGTTATGAGGTATTTGCAAGTGACTTAGATGACACAGATCCAGTAAACGATATAGGTAATGCGATTAAGAGAACAGTCACTGGTAATCATATAACAGATATGCAGACTGCGATGTGGCGTACCGAGTTAGAAGATTTGTGTATGTATGTTGTCGCAATAAAAAATAAGTAATGTGTAACAAAAACAAGGGGTTATCTGAAATACGGTAATCCCTTACTACTAACCCAACCAAGGAGAATGAAGTATGTGGTTAATTGTATTTCTTGTATTTTTGTTTAGTAATAATCGTAAAGTATTTGTTGCTGTCTTTGCGCTCGCTTGTTTAACACAGTGTTATAGTGAATATTTAAACCATAATCTTAGAGTCAGAAACCAAGAAACTATCGAAAAAATAACCACGCAAATAGGAGAAATTGCAAATGTCAAATCAGAAAATATTACAAGCCTTACAGAATAGTGAATATAGTGAGAATGCTAAAACGTTCACTAGTCAAATAAGCAACTGGGATAAGTCTGAAACATTTCCGTATGAAGACCTTAAACAATATCTTAAGTTACATCAATGGGAATATAATGACTTTAACTTTGAAAATGAGTTACTGATACAAGAATTCTTACCTGTATTTGTATTGGATATATTCTTTGCGATGAAGGAATTCCGAGATAATAGTAGAATGGAATTAACATCAGTACAGGAAACATATGCACGAATCTATGGTTATCCTCATAAGACCCAAGATGAAAAAGCATTTTGTTTGTATGAGTACTTGTTTAATCGCTACTATGAAAGCAGTGACATTAAAGGAGAATGAAAGATGGATACCAAAGTAATAGAATTTTTTCGTAAGTTAGATGAATACTACGATAGAGCTGCTGCTAAATACAAATTACCCTATAATAAAAACCGTCTTAGTGGAATTGCAGATATATTAACAACTGCTAGAGATAATGGTGATTCTTATAAAATCTTATTAAAAGAAAACTATCTTAAAAACTGGAGTTCGAATTTACTCGGCACAGTTCTCGATGTTTTACCGGAACTTACACAAGAATATAAAGATAAGATTTTATCACATCCCAAATTCGCAGAATACATTTTGATTTCAGAAGACGGTAAAATCAGTCATTTGTTTGAATCATCTGTTGTTAGAAAGATGGTTAAAAGCTGTGAACAAACACTCAAAGAAAATGATTATAGTCGTAAATACCTTTATACCTACGATACTATTTTATCTAGTATGTCAGATCCTTTTAATCCTACAGATGAAGAAATCTATAATATATTCTTACATCACGATTTAGATTTCTTAGAGGTCTTTAGAGAAGCTTGGGGTGATAGAGTATTAGATATTGCTATCAAAGTAATCGACTACAATGTTAAAAAAGGCTTAGCAATGAAGCATTCAGTACTTATATCTGCTGATACTTTTAATGAATTAGCCGTGCGATGGAAAGGAAGTATTGATGTTTTCAGATTTTCATTACTCGATTGTGTAAATGTTGAATCTTTCTATAAACTGTGTACAAAAGATAAAAGATACTATAAAGCAATCCCTAAGTTTATTTTACATGAAGATCATAAAGCTGTTCCTAATAATGTATTTAATGAAAAAGATACATTTGATGAAACATTTAGACTTCTTATGCTTATTGCTAAGGTATGTCAAAATAGAGAGATACCTAAATATCAAGCTGCTAAATTAAAACAGTATGTGGCATTGATTAAGATTCATGAGTATAAGTTTGAAACGATTGTCGATACATTGCTTGACTGTAAAGATAATCCTCCGGCTGAACTTCCTAAAGAACAGAAACCAGTTAAGACCAAAATGTATATGCTTATTGGTTCAGATGGATCAGCAAGAGCATTTAATACACAGAGTGAAAGATTAAAAGCTCTAAATGAATTAACTGAAGAAAATCCAACAGTTAAATACTTTAAGTCAGTCGCTACACTTAAACCTGAAGACGAAGGAGAACTACAGAATGAGAACAACTGAAGAACTTAAAACCATATTTCTGAAAAGTCACAATCAGTTATTACAGAATATGCAGAGACAAGCTACCGAATTTGCTGAAGCTATGATTAATAAAGATGAGTCAGTAGCTAAAGCAAGGTATGTTGAAGTTAAAAATGCTGCAGATAAAATATTAAAAGAAAATAATGTGACTGCAGAAGAATTAGAAATCATTAAAGCACATCAAAAAGAATGGGTAAAAGATGCCATGCAAGATGTACTTAGTGTATTAACCAACCAAATGAAAGGAAAAGACGATGAAGGCATATAAAGTAGATACAATGCTAGTACGCGAAGAAGCACTTAAAGAACTCGATGCTTTTGCTTGGCGTAATGGTTACGGTCGTATCAATAAAGAGGATATGAGTAGCTGGTGTCCTGAAGTTAAAAAAGAATGGAAGAATTGTTACTCACTTGTATATAGTAAATACCGAGCTATAGCGGCAAGGAAAGCAGCAAATCTCTGGACATCAGTACTTAATAACGGTAACTTAGAAAAGATATTTGCTAGTTATGGTTTTGTCTTAGCTGACGGTAGGGTATACGTTCATGACAATGCTTCAACTATCATCAAGGCCGTACTTAAAGCTGCAATTAACGAGATTGAAAAGGAAATTGGTATTAAAGGTATCAAGATAAAACCAAGAATTACAGCCGGTAGTCATAATCTACTTGATTGGTCAGATGCACACGTCGAAGAAATGGTACCACCGGAAGAAGTAGAGCCTGAAATTATTGATATTAAATAAAACAGAAATTTAATTCAGTAGAAATAATGGCTTTACATATTTATTATTTTGTAGTAATAATAAACCAATAATTAAATGTAATGGTGCATTTAATAATTTTTTAATGAAAGGAAATCAACTATGTTTACTGTATATCCAACTAAAATGAAATCTATGACCAACATGCATAAATCTTTTGAAACCGAAATGGAAGCAAAAGAGTATGTAGCAAGCAGAAAAAACCCGGATAACTATACAATTGAGTTTAACGGTACAAAAACTGACCATACAGCAACGAATTCAGAAATTGCTACTACGAATACTGAAAATAAACAGAATGCATCCACGGGTCAAAAAAAGGCTCCTAAAATTGAAATTAACTTTGAAGATGCAGTAAGAATCACGAGGGAGAATGTGCGTCACTTCTACGGCAAGGCTGGTTATATCCAAGTTGTTAATGAAAATGGTGAAGTATTACACATCGGAAAGACTAAGAATATGGGTAAAGTGTTCAGTAACTATGTAAACTGTGCACGATATAATCAATCTTATGATTTCAATCTGGATGGTACTGACCAATTGTTCTTCAAAGAATGTTTAATTGACTAAGTACTCCGTAACGTAAGTAAAAAGGATGGTATAGAATAAACAATATATCATCCTTTCTTTTTTCTTCAATCGCAAAAAGGAACAGACCAATGAATATTACAGAACAGAAATGTCAATACTTTATACGCCATCATAAAAGTCTTGTCATAGAGGAAGATACTGATTATGCTAAAGGTTATCATGTAAGCTGGACAAAGAGTAGACCAGTATGTGATCCAGATGAAATATTATACGTTATTAAAAGATGTTATGTTGTAGCTTTCACCAAACAAGAAGCTATTGACCTACTCAAAGAAAAACCTTACAATGGTGTACAATATTGTGAATATATTGATATTATGAATTACGTAAAAGCACAAACCGGAAAATCTCTTATAAGTATGTGTAGTGAGTATAGAGATGCTTTTCGTATGCGTGATATAGCAGAACACGGTATTTCGGTTGTACTGTATGATGTAAAAGATATAGATAAAATCGTTACAAGAACCAAAAGAGAAGATAAACTCAAACAAGCAATCGACGATAGGATGTCTAAGCGTAAACTTATCAATACTGTCTTTAAACCTGCTATCGATGACATTGCTAAAAAGTACGGGTTAGAATACGATCCAGACATTAATTGTTTAACTTTTGAAGACCCTACTAACTTGTATGATTTCATCGATTTAGTGCTTAAAGAAATAATCGCTAAAGACTTCGCACGAATTGGTTTACAGATTGATCCTAGAATGGAAAGGTCTAAAAGTATAAATTTAATGTCAAAAGTAATTGATCTCGATAAAGCAGAAATAGTGGAGGTAACGAGTGAAGAATAAAAAAGTTGTATTATTGGCTTTACATGTGGAATAGTTTATTATATGATGTATATATAAGATGCAATGAAGCATGTTATATTTTTGTGAAAGGATAAATCATGACTAAATCTGGATTGCTACGTAAAATAGCTTCTAAGATTATTAAAAAGAAATAACTCTAAATAATCAATTAACCATAGAGAAATAGGATTGTTATGTATATGTAGCAGTCCTATTACTTTTTATAAATGAAAGGAATAAAACAATGTGGTACGTAAAACTTAATGGAACAATCCTTCCTACTCCTTACTTGTATTACAGTGATTGTTTTGATGCTTGTAATAGAATTAAAGAAGAAATGATTGCAGTATGTACAGAACCTATTTTTATAGAATAAAGGAGAATATCCAATGTTAGAGCTAATGCCAACTGTAATTAAACCGGCTAAAGACATACAAGATTACTTAGAAAGAAAACTTACTGTTGCTCTTACAGTTGAATTTGAAGATAAGAGAGTATGTTATAAAGCTCTTTCATCAACAAGTAGCTTCAGTTGTCAAATAGCAGGTTATATACGGGACTTCTTTCAAGAAACTTTAAGGATAGGTATTCTTAAATCCCATAGTAGAGTTTATATAAATAATGAGGATGTAGAATTATTACATACGATTTTAAGACTAGAAGGAAAATTGTAACGAAAGGAGGTTTAGAATGATAGAATGTAGTATACTATGGGACTTGCTTGTAAAAGAATGTAACTACTCCTGTATTACAATCACTATACCAGAAGAAAATAAAACACGCATCTCCATTACTAAACCTTATCACAAATTTACACCTAGCGTTATAGTAAACCGAGTAGCTAATACTATAGTAAATACATTCAAACAAGAAGGTATAAACGTAATCAAAACAAATCTTTCCACTGATTTTCATGAATATGTAGTGGATGCTGATATAAACTTTCTCATTGGATTAATTAAAGTAAAAGGAGTATGCTCATGAAAATAATTAAAGTATTTCAAAAGGAATTAAGACGATTACTCCGAAGACATAACCTAGAAGCTTTAAGACTAAATGTAACAGACATAACTGAAAACAATAAACCTAAAGTATATGTATATTTACGTATGGGTTATTATCCTTATATTGGAATAAGTGATTATCTTTTATTATTAAGTGGAGTCTTTGATAAATCAGGAGTTGAATACCAATATATGAAAAACGTTTGTACTTTTAGTTTTAATCCAGAAGATATAGAAGTATTAACCGGATTTATTAGACTATACTGAAAGGAGATAAATACTATGTCAGACTTTAAATTGGAATTAATTAAACAAGGAGTTGTACTAGATAATATACCTGAAGAAATGTATTGGGCTTATGAAACAGTACGTAAATCAGGTATATATAATATGTTAGTATTTCATCCTATTATGGGAAGATATGCAGAAGCTAATAAAGATGAAGTATTAAAAGTTATGGATGATATATATGTAAAGTACTGTGCTTATACAAATGCTAACATAGAAGAAAGTAAATACGTACATATGACTGTAGACCATGTACGAGCTATCCAAGAATGTTATAACTTATGTAAAGATTACTTTAAACCTGTACCAGAAGGAGTTATTAATCTTAAACGTAAAGTAAGTATAGACATTGAGTTTTGATTAAAGGAGAATATAATATGCTTGTTAAATGTGAAATTATAGACAAAAGAATTAAAGACGGTTTCTTTTTTACTAAATATATTGTTACCGTTAAACCTATAGAAAAACTTAAACCAATCCCTATAGAAGTAAAATTCAGTCTAGCAAGTTATCATTACTGTCATATAGGAGATATCATTACTTTAACATTTAATGAAGAAGACGATGGTTTATACTATATAGATCAGGATGCAGGATTCTCAAAAAACTAAGGAGGTTAACATGAATACTAATTACTTAGATGAATTAGTTAAAATGCTATACCGTTACACAAATAACATTTTTAGATATAAAGTAAATATTGAAATAGATCAGGTATATATTTATCCTCGAAGTATTAATTATAGTAAACGTACACTAGAAGCTCTATCTAATGTTAAAGACTTATTTGAAAAAACATTAAATAAAGAAATTAAAAAAGTACAAAACCAACTAATACTTAATCTACAAGATGTTATAGACTTATATACTATACTTAGAATACAAGGAGTATAAACATTATGACCAACCACAGTAAGGAGTACTATATATGGATAACGAAATAATAGAAAACGTATTAAACTTTGAAATTATCTGTATGAATATATTTCAAAGTCATTTGTTTGTTTCAAATATAGAAAAACATGAAGGTATAGATCATGTATGTCTTGTTATTGATTATACCAAAGATAACGCTAAAGAAAAAATAGAAGGATTATTACAGAATGCAGGAGTACAGTATACCTATATAAAATCTGATTACTCTAATTTCTGTGATAAAATCTTATTTAAAGTATCTGACTTAGAACTTTTAAATACTTATCTACGAATCAAATATGTAGACAGTTTAATATACTAATATAAAGGAGAAATATACTATGGCTATTTTACCACTATCAAATTATGTCAGAAGATACTTAACACAAGGATCTCAATTAGCTTTTCATACTACTAAAGGAACTAAAATAATTGCTCCAGGTATGATATTTGGTTTACGTTTATCTCATGACGGTAGAAAAATGAGATGTATTATAGAAGACGAAATTAATAAAGTCTTTACACTTACTAGAGAAGATTATCAATACTTATTAGATAATTCAATTTCTATTTCTGAAGCAATTGAAGAAGGATATCTAACAAACGATAAACTAACTATTTACGATTAATCCTTTCTTTTCTTCTGTTTTTCGTTTTTCTTTTTATATATTTTTTCTTTTAACTTTTATTATTTTTTTATTTTAACTTTAAATTTTTATTTTCATTTAACATTTAATATTTTTTATTATTACTTTTTTAATACCCTTACTTTATTTAAGAGAAGTGAAAGAAGAAAACAAAGAAGAAAGCGAGAGAAGATGCAAACACAGTTTAGAACCCGGTACTACGTAAAACCCAAATTATAAATACCAAGTTACGCACAGCTTTTTTAATTTACTAATAAAAATATGAAAAATCCTTAAAAAATTGCTTTACATTATCCATTTATTATGACATAGTATATTTGTTAGCTTGAGTGAATCATGTTAATTACATTTAAGTTTTAAATTTGATCTTTATATTCCGAATTAATAAAGAATTGGTAAACATGTAGCCAGTTGTTTTGTTGATTTGTTAGTTGCTCCTCCTTGTTGGTTACCTCTTATTAGCCAACGCAAAGAATGTTATAATGCTTCTTATATGGAAGTTAACCATCTGCAACTGTGGAATGATTAGATGGAATTATAACGATAAGAGTTTTGTCATCTTTGGAAGTGTGTATTCGCATAATCTATCCTTTTTTGGGCGCAAATAGATCTCAGAATACACACTTCTTTTTTATTTATCCCTCGTTTATTCTCCCTCGTCTCGTTTAAAGCTCATACAATAGCATTTCCTATAAAAGATATATAAACTACCAGTAAAATAAATTAGACTATCCAGAGGTCAAAAAACAAGACATTTAAAAAAGTTATAAAAATGCTTTACAAATAAAATAAATCATGACATATATATAATTGTTATTTTTCAGATAAATGAGCTCGTTGTATTCATTACCTCGAAATAACAGCTTTTTCAAGCATCGGCTACTGGTGTAATATGTAATATCGATGAGTTATATATTATATCAGGAGGGGTTGCATAACCTTTCTTTGGTCGTTTATTTGTTTTAGGCCAAGTAAAATAACGTTGTAATGCTCTAAATATAAAGAGTTAACAGTTCGCAACCTGAAATGTAAGGAACTGAATTACAATAAAAATGAATAATTTACAATGTGTTATAATAACTACAGGTATATATTCGCATAATCTTCTTAAACATGTTCGTTAGCCCGTTCTGTACTAGAAGATCTCAGAATATATACCTTTTTTCTTATCCCCTATAATACTGAATACCATACTTCTTTATAAATAATCCACATCTATTAGTATCTGTATTAACTTCTGGTCCTACAAATATATAATCCGGAGCTTTAACATGTTCTTTAATAAGCTCTACCCATTCTTCAAATTTATAATACATATATTCTGGTGTACCTTTCCATCTTTCTGTATTAGGACCAAAGGGAGGACATACAAATACTGTCTTATCTGTTTCTACTACTTGTGCTAATACATCTCTCTGTACCCATCCATAATATTTACAAAAAATTGGATTAATGTCATACGCTTCTATTTCTGCATCTATATTGTTTTTCTTATAATACTTTTTTGCTCCTTCTATTATACCACCAAACCCTGCCATAGGACAATATATACCTTTAGAAATATCTTTACCACTTTCTTCTAATATTCTTTCAAAAGCAGAAGGCATAAGCGCAGTTACTTTTGGAGCAATCTTAGCTATAGTAAACCTATGTAATACTTCTTGTAATAAACCTATGTCATTATCCTTAAATACTTTTTTAATCCTATTATAAAACTCTTCGTACTTATTACCTTTTATACTATCATTGACTATCTTAAATAAATTGTTAATGGCTTTTATTAAGTATTCCGGTTTACTCCATGCTTCTCTAGGTGATAACTTACCAGATACATAACAGTCCCAAATAGGATGATCTGCTGGCCATTTTTTAGTACCAGGGAAAGCACTTCTTAAACACTTATTTAGTATATATTCATCAGTTAATCCAAATAAACTATTAACCTTTTCTAATTTTATTCCTTTTGTTTTACCGGTATGACTATCTCTCATCTTTTGCTTTGTTAATTCAGATACTACATACTTACCTTGTTGTTTCCTATAAGCACTGGCACACCGACATGAACAAAACTGTCTACCTTTTCTAGCAGGATGAAATAACTTACCACAATACTTACATTCTATATCTTCTTTCTTATTCATTATTATCTCCTTTCATGTCAGATCCATCCCAAGGTCTACTTGCATTTATATATGAATCTAATGGTCTAAGATTTTCTAATGCCCAACACTTTTTAAAATCTTCACAATATATGTCTGTAATATTAAAAGTATTTACCGGTCTAATATGATCTATTTGCCAAGTTTCTCTTAGTCCTTTAGCTGTTAAACCAAGATTATCCCAAGTCATCCAATCTTCAAACTGATTCTCTAAATGCTTTTCTAAATCTTGTATACTATATCCTAATATATTACGTATACTATCATCTTTTTTATTTATAAGTGATCTTCGTACTGCTGTCGATATAATGCATCTTAATTTATATCCAATATCACTAGCATACTTTTCATTTTTCCATTTACGATTATATGCAGCTTTTATCTTTCTTTGCTCTTCAGTCCTATTCTTATGCCATTCTGAAGCTTCTTTCTTATGTGTTTGGTAATATTCCTTTTTATAATCAGGGTTATTCGTTCTAAACCTTTCATTTTCTTTTTTAATTTTTTCAGGATACTTTTTACAATACCTTCTACGCGCTGCTAATACTTTTTCCCTATTAGCTTTCTTCCATCTACGATTTCTTTCATTCTTTATTAATTTAGCTCTTTCTAAAGGATCTTCTACACTAGTAAACATCTCTTCTATACCTTTATATAAATCATCAGTCATTACAGCATCAATCCTTTAATTACTTCGTTAGTATATTAACATTATCTAGAATTACAACTTTGTCAGTATATTAACAAAAGAAATTTCAAAAGTAAATACCTAATTTTCCAAAAGTATTAAAAAAGATAAATATAAAAAAATCCCCCAGATTTTACTCCAGGGGATTCTCGATTCTACAATAATATCTTGCTAAATCAACAACTTAGGCTTGAGCTTGGTTGAAGTTAGCAATAGCACCACGTACCAAGTACTCAGGCTTATTGATGAATAAATCATAGAAAGACATAGCGCCTTTGTGATTCTTCAAATTAGGAGCTTGGAAAGTAGGTGTGAAATAGAGCGGGATCCATTCAGCCAATACGATTGCCGAATCACCTAACTGGAATCCTTTGAAACCGAAGACAACCTGATCAACCGGTAATGTCTTAGTATAAGGAACAGCGATAACAGCAATAGTACCATCACGTAATGTACCAGCTAAGTAAGGTCCAATCGGTTTTTTAGCTTCAGGAGCTGCTTTGAAACCTTCGATTTGTTCTACGATTGTTAAACCTTGACGAGCAGAAACAATCATGAATTCAACTGTACCACGACCAGCAACTTCTTGGATAATACCGCGAGCACTAGAAATAGTAGTTGTATAAGCAGAATATCTCTGTTGTAAGGTCAAGTTAGCACCGTTTGCAGCACAATCAAATGTCAAATCAGCGTTCGGAGTAGCAGCAGCATATACACTGTGGATCAATGACAAATCACGTTCCCAACGAATAGTACCAGCAATTTGGTTAGCAATCAATTCATCAGTGTCAATTGCTAAGTGAGCGTTCATTACCAAACCAGCTGCAACACTGTAAGAACTCATTAATGGGTGCTGCTTAGCTAAAATAGGCTGATTAGGAATATCGAACTGAATCTTACGAATCAAATCAACATCTGTTTCAACATCAACAGCGGCTTCGAAACTCAGCATAGCATTCTCAGCAATAGCATCAGCATACATAGTAGCATCCAATTTCAATGTAGCTACACCAGTCTGAGCATTAACTGTACCAGAAACACCACGACCAATTACGTTGTATGCACCACTGTTAACACCATCCAACTGCGCAGAACCATTACCATAGTCACGTGCAATCTCTTTACCTGCTAAACGAACGATGAACGAACCAGCACGTACTTTAACTGTAGCATCAGCCGGTAAAGAAGCAGACGGATTAGCAGTTACATCAGCAGTAGCCTGAACATCTGTATACCCAATGAACTCAGAAGAATACGTACCATCTGTCGGATTCTCAAATACAATGTCACCAGCTTCAACACCAGCAGCGTCCTGAGAATAACGTGTTTTGATGATGAAGATTTGGCCAGACTGACGGTCAAGTGCTTGAATATCCGCAATATAATTTGCCACCATCATCGGGTAAAATACATTAACGATATCAACGACTTTAGGAGTCAAGCTTGCAACACCAGGGCTGAGCAAAGAAACAGCAGAAGTAGAAGCGTTACCGCCAAAATCTTCGTGCAGGATATTGCGACCGGTGTAAGGAGTATCTGGCTGTTGAGCAATGTATTCAGCAGTATTTTCTAAGAGCTGAACCATAGTAGCGGCTTGGTATTTAGCGTCTTTAGAGTCAGATTCCAGAGCTTTTACGAGAGCTGGGCAGCGTTTGCCGAGAGTAGATTCACTGAGAACTTCTGCAGCGTGAGCGATACCTTTATTGATTCTTTCGCTACGGGCTTTAGCAACCAGTGACTTATTTTCAACTTTGGTTAAGATAGACATAGTAGTTTAATTTCCTATATTAAGTTTTAAGTTAAACGTTTATATATTTTTTAGTTTTTTGTAT
>JBJFGR010000153.1:0-5248 GCA_051892875.1 Succinivibrionaceae bacterium | reverse complement strand
ATATCCCCAGTTTTCATTGAATTTGCAAGTTGCTTTTGCAATGCAGAATATTCTTGTTTTAATAATGAAATATTCTTTTTCTCTTGAGTAATTAATGAATCATAGTATTTTCTAGCAGGGATGCTACCTTTTGCTTCGATTTGATCAATTTTACCTTCTAGCATATTGATATTATGTTCAACAGTAGATATTTTATCTTCATATTGCTGAACTACATTATCAAATTTAGTTCTTGCAAGTTCTGCTAATTGATCTTGTAAATCTTTAACTGTATCCTTTGCACTTATTGCTTTATCATAAAAATCTTGGTAAGTTTGAATTTTATCAATTAAATCTTCATCTTTAATAGTACTAATATCAATTGCTCCATCTTGCACAAGTTTCTTATATTTGCTTGACAAACCAACTGAATTTGCTTCTTTCATATATCTTGTATATGCTGCTTGCTGTACTGAAATTTCTTTAGTAATCTTTGACATTTCAGATACTAAAGCTTTATTTCTTGTTGTCCAAGATTTATATGTAGCAGATGCTTTTTGATCTAAATTCTCAATTTCACGTTCAATGTCTTGAATCTTACGTTCAATCCAGTCAAAGGTTTCTTTCGTTTCTTCCGCATCTTTATTGGCATTATTAGAATTTGAATCAGAGTTGGATGATTTTGTTGATTGTCCACTTGAATTTTTATAAACAGATCCAGAAACCGTATATTTGCCTACACTACCACCACTACTATATGCATTTATCATATTATAGGCAGTACCATTAGCAAGAGCAACTTTACCATGTCCACCTCCAGAAGTAACTTTACCTGTTCTAATAAGTTCTTCTGTTTGAGCTGCATTAAACACTATATCTCCACGTTTTAATTGTTCAACATGTGCACCGCCAGGTATCAAAAACCATTTACCATCACGCACGATAGATTCATTTCCAAGCTCATTTACTAAAGCCTCTTCGTTTTGTGGTAACGTCCAATCGGTTCCTCGTGCATATGCACCGATAGAAGGGTGATAGTCACTATAGGTTGAACCAATTGTAGCCGTACCAGCAGCATAAGTAGCAGGAGTATAACTATTAACTTTATTAAGACCTAAAGCTGAATTAATGTTCGACCAAGTTTTCTGTAATACCGCCTTTACAGTAAATTCTTTGTCTTTTGGTTGATAAGTATCTACGTTTCTAGAGTTAAGCTGGGCTTCAACATCTAGATATTTTTTTGGTGGGTCATAATCATCTACTTCTTCAGAATCTTTAATAAATTTTGCAACTGCTTCTTTATCTTCTGGAGTCCAATCATCTATATCTTTAGAATCTCTTTTAAATAATACTATGCCATCTTTCTGTTCGGGAGTCCAAGTATCAGGATCTCCAGTATCAGTAAGATATTCGACAATTGCTTGCTTTTGTTCAGGAGTATAAGCATCAGGATTCCCACCATCTGCAAGATATTTAACAATTGCTTGTTTTTCTTCTGGAGTATAGTTATCTATTTCCTCATGATCTGCAAGATATTTAACAACTGCTTCTTGTTGTTCTGGAGTCCAACTCTCAACTTCGGATGCATCAAGTCCATATTTTACTTTAAGTTCTAATTCTTCATCGGAAATAAGACCGGCTTCATGCATCATTAAAGCACGTATATCTTCAAGACTATCATTCATTTTAATTTCTACATCTACTGTCGCAGTTGTAGGAAATTCAATTTCACCATTTTCAAGTTTTTCTTTAATTTCATCCTTAGTTGCATTTTCATCAATACCAAGCACGACTTTCAAATCATCATTTTCGTCAATATAGCTAATAATTTCGTCCATTTGTTCTTGGACATCTTTTAACCCATCTGTGTCTCCACTTAATTGCAATTGATGCTCTTTTTTAGTAAGCTTTTCAAATTCTTGCAATTTTTCCAATGGTTCTTGAAGCTCTTTTGCTACTTCATCTGTTTTGATATCCATATAGATTGGTTCATTTAATCTATCATACATTGCCGTGAAGTAACCAGCAATATTAAGGGCTTCTTCAGCACCTTCAATTTCTAAATTAACTTTACCATCTTTATCTCTGAATTGATCTAATAGTTCATTGGCTTTAGTAATTTGTTCGTCAAGCTCTTCTCCAGTAGCTTCAAAATTAAAATCTAAATCAAAACCTTGAAGTTTATTTTCTTCACTTTGCAGTCTTTTAAGACTATCAGCAGCTTCTTCAGCGGCAGTTTTATAATCAGCTAATTGTGTATAAGCACCATCTAAATTAACTACGAAACCAGCATCATCCGCAGCTCTTAAAATAATCTGAACAAGTTCTTCACTTATACCTAATGCATCAGCAATTGCTTGATCTCCATTCACTCCAAAATCAAAAGTATAATTACCATCTTTATCAATTTTAACCCATTCTTCACCAAGCTCTTCTTGTTTAGCTTTAACAGTATCAAGAAAATTAAAAACACCTTCAGACGTAGAATTACCATCATCATTTGTCGTAAAGAAATCCCAAACATTATATTTAGTTCCAGCAATAGTATCATTAAGTTTTTTATAAGCCGCTATTTGATCATCAATAGATGCAGTACTTAAATTTTTACCAGTCATTAGTTCAAGAAACGCTACGGTATCATCATCAAACCAGCCACGTTCCATTTCTTCTTCCATTTCTTTTTTACCAGAAATGATACCTTCATACATGTCACGTTCGTTACCTGCATTTTGTTCTATTTGCCATTTATTATAAGCCGAAGTTAATCCCTCATATTGTGCAGCTAATTCTCCCACAGAATGCATTTCTTCAACTATTTCATCTCTTCGAGTATATAGTTCTTGTAATAAAACTGGATCTGTACACTCTTTAATTTGATTTGTTAAAGCGTTATAACTCTTATTAAGTTCATCAACTTTATCACTGATTTCTTCTGTTTTTTGAGCTTCATATGCATCTTCAAGTTCATTTAAAGCTTGTCGATTAAGATGAATACCATTCGTGGTTTCTTCAAACATTTCATCAAGGTCATATCCTTGACTCTCTAATTCTGCATATCTCTCTTTAAGATTTGAAATTGATTCTGATGATAATCCTGTTGCAGATACAGATTCTTGCATAGCAGTAGCAAGATTTTCATATCCAGCTTTTTCTGTGTCTATATTAATTTCAAACTTCGTACTTCCAACGACAGAACCTAACTCTACTACATCTGCCATGAATGATTCTAATTCTCTTCTAGCTTCAGCAGAATCTACATATCCAAACTGATCTGAGAATTGAGCAATCATATCAGTGTTCATATCACTTAACATTTGCCTGATTGCATCATCAAGATTTTCAATATTATTAGTTTCTACACCTAATTTTTTTAATCTGTCAAGATCACTATTATCTAAAGTACCATCATCAAGTTTTTTCAATGCAACTCGTAATTCGTTTACCTTACTAATATAATCATCAACGGTACCTGTGAATTCTTTATCATTTCCAAATAAATCAGTAGCAGATAAATTTAAACTATCTAAAACTTCTTGAGCACTAGTAGCCACATCACCAAGATACTTCTTAATATTTATTTGAGTAGAAAGGTCGTCCCAGTTAATTGAATTCTCATCAAAATCAGCTGTGATCTTAGCAGCAATTTGAAGATCTGATAAAGTTAAAGTATCAAGGTTCTCTGTACCATCAGATAATGCATTTTTAATTTGTGATTGCCAAGTTTCAATCTTATCTGTATCTAAACTTTCTTCATCAATTCCGATACTAATTAATAATTCTTTTTTACCATCTTCATCTAAATCTAGAGTATTTGCAATTGTATCCATATACTCATTTACTTTAGATACATATTCTTTAGCTGATAAATCACTTACATCTAATTTAAATAAATTATTCCATGCTTCTTTTATTTCATCTTTATTAGAAGCCCCAGCTAATGTATTTAATATGTTTTCATGAATATAAGCTGATAATTCATCCCATGTAGAATAATCTGATGTAAGTGAATCAAAATCTAAATTGTTTATTATAGACTGAACAATTGATCGCATCTCATCATCCATATTTGCATATGTTTGATCTGTTGCTAACCACGATGAAAGATTGGAGAGTAGACCATTCCAATTTTCTTTATTTTTATTTTGTGTAGTTTCAATTTCAGTACTAAGATTATTAATCTGACTTTCATACTCAGATGCGATTTCTTGGAAACCAACTTCAATTTTTTCTTTTGCTTCTTCAATTTCTTCATCTGACATTCCACTAAAATCAACTTGATATTTATAACTTGATATTTCTCCATCATCATTATATTCTGTGCCTAAATATGTAATTAATGCACCAGTTTTATATAATGCTTCTAAATACTCATCATTAGCTTCGCTTAATTCTTTACCTTTTCCTCTAATAGTTAATATTTCATTATCAGCGTATGTATCAATCTTATTAGCAGCTATATCAATATTGTTGGCTATATGATCATCTAATAAATAATCTAATTCACTTTGTAAATTTTCTCTTTGATCTTTTAAATCTTTTATCTCTTTATTGTATTCTTCTGATTGTGCAGCTATACCTTTATATAAATCTGGCATTTGCTCTGTAATTTGCATATTTGTCAAATTACGTTGCGCTTCTACTAAATTATTTAACCTATCTACTATTGTATCTATGCTTCCACCAAGCTGTACAATAGCATTTCCGTTTTCATCATAAACACGAGATAAAGTAGGAAATGTTTCTGCTAATTGATTGCTTAAACTAAGAAACTCTTCATATTCATCTGTTGATAAATTTACATTTTTTCCAGTAAGCATATCAACGCCTTGCGCTAGCTCAGCAAAACGTTCTGATATATTTGATACTGTTTCTTCTGTGTTTTTAAAATTATCCGATAATGATGTAATTGTTTCTGCGGCTTTTTCTGATTTCTCAACTAACTCTTCAAGTGAATCATTAAAATAATCATATACATTATAAGCTATCGTTGCTGCTGTAGTTACTGCTCCTAACACAACAGATACTTTTCCTAATGTACTTAAGCCACTCCAGAAAGTTTTAAAGAATGTACCAGTAGATGTGGTAAGGTTCTTAAATACACCAGTCCCAGAAGCATTCATAGAATTCATTGAATCTTTAAATGATTTTGCTGCTTCTGACCATGCTTTAGAAAATCCTTTTGCTCCACCATCAGATACGTCTTCGGCATCATCGCCTTTTAATGCGTCCTTTATTTCTTTAAGTATACTTTTATTTGATTCAAAACCAA
>JBJFGR010000152.1:0-5351 GCA_051892875.1 Succinivibrionaceae bacterium | reverse complement strand
TAAGATGGAGATCTATCTGGTATAGAAATCCTAAATATACTGATTTCTATAAGTATTGGGATATATCTAAATCTGAGGTAGATACATATCGTGCTTGTACTTTTGAAACAGAAGAAAAGAAAGATGAAACTCCTATTGTATCTGAAACAAATACTATAGATGTAAGACCTGGTACTTGGAATATTAGATCTGATGCAGGAACTTCATATGGTATTGTAACTGTTATTAAAGGCGGTGTTACTCTTAATTACGACACATATAAGATGGTCGGAAAAGTCAAATGGTATCATTTACCACAATATAACGGATACATTTCTGGTTCTGCTACTTATATAAATGAATAATAAATATATCAGGAAGCGAGCAATCGCTTCCTGATATTTAAAACATTTAATTAATTTACAATATATGGAGGTATTATAAAATGGAGATGCCTAGTTTTTTAAAACTTGACGGTCAATCATTCTTATTTAAGAATGATGGTATTTTTAGGTTCTATGTACCTGAAAAATATTTTACTACAAAACTCGCTGAGTTCTTAGGCGAGTATGTATCAATATTTGGTATATTAAACTATGCAATATTTGATAAGAACGATAAGCCTATTGGAGGTTTGAAGAATTTCAAGTTTCCTACTACATTTCTTACCAAGCCAGATGATATAGAAATATTAAAAGGAATAAAACTTACCAAGAATATGGATCCTCAAGACTATAGAGTCTTGAAATATTATAAAGAAGGTGTAATAGTAGTAAGAAATGAAGTAGTAGAAGATGCTGCTAATCTTGATAAATTTTATGCTGCTCTTCAAAGTGGAAACTTACCTAACACTATTCCTTATAATGAATGGCAAGATTATTTCTTAGAGAATATTAAGTTAACTGGTAATGGATATAATGTTAGTGCTCAACTTATCGGAGTTATATTCTCTGAATTATGTAGATCTTCTAAAGATTCTAGTATTCCATTTAGACTTTCTAAAAGTAATGATATGACAGATTATAGAACATGTAGTATTAAAGAAATTCCTAGAGGTATATCACCATTTACTGCTTTAACTAGTGAATGTTGGGATGATGCATTAATGAGTTCTATTACTGTAGGAGAAACTGGAAATCATTCACCTATGGAAAAGATAATGATGGATTAGCTTTATCTTTAAACATAAATATAAAGATCTATGATATTAGATTATTAATAAACTTAAATTATAAAAAGGAGGAACAATATATGAGTCGTTATCCTGGATCGCAATTTATATTGGTAGATAACACGAATGTATCAGCAGCTGTTACTGTATCAAATAGTAACCCATCTGCTCCTGTGTATCTTACTACATTTAGATCTCCTAAAGGTCCTGAAGAAATTAGAACTAACGTAGTTGGTCAACAATTCTACAACCTTTACGGTTCACAATCTAAAATTTTATTTAATAAATATAAACAACCTCTTTTACAAGCATCAATGGATATTAATGCTGGTGCAAAGTTAATTGCAAAGAGAGCTGTATTAGATGATGCTAAACTTGCTAATGCTACAGTAGCATTAGCAGTTACTTATAGAAAGAGACTAACTGAAGATGCTATCAAAGGTATATTCAATGAGACAGGTTTAGCTGATAAAATCGAAGCCTCTACTCTTACTTTTGAAGATAATTATTCCTTAGAATTAAGGCCTATAGTATTTAGTACCGCTGATCTCTATGATGGATTAGAAGATGATTATAGTATAGATGATAAAGGTGAATATGCATCTAAATCTGATACTATTACGAGAGAATTTAAAAATCTATACAGTGATCATAAGAACTTTATTAAAAATAAAATTATTAAAGGAAATATGACACTAACAATTCAAGACACTGTTCAACAAGAAACTATAGGTTTTAATAGACCTAAAGGAGACTTACAATCTGATCCTGAAAAATATACTTTTAATATTAGTAAAGAAGCAAGCGTTAAAGTTTTAAGCACTTCTACTGATATCGAAAAAGCATTTAAAGATTTCGAAACATCAGCTTCTACTATTACTGTTCCTGATAAGCCATCTAAAACTGACCAAGAAAGTATTCAAAAATTCTTAGATGATTTAGGTCAAGCTGTATATGATGCAAGTTGTATAACTGTTATAGTTCCATTATTTACTGTGTTTGATAATGGTCGTGGTAAGTCTCAAAAGTCTATATCACTTTTATTTGATGCTGCAACTTCTAAAACTTACGGTTATTCTGTATATACATTAAAGGTTAGTGATTATGAATCTGGAACAAATCTAGAAAGTTTCGCTTTTTCTTTAAATCCATATATTAGAAATAACAGTACTGGCTACGTAATGGATATCGAATCTTCAGTAAATTTAAATTCCAATCAAATTCAAGTAGTAAATTATTATGATGCTTATGATGCTTTGAATGAAATATTCCAAGATTATAATGAAAGTATCACTGCATCAAACAATATTCTATCAGAATATGACTGCTTATTTGGTCATGATTGTAAAAACAAATCTATTACCAAAGATCCTATTCCTAATACTAATATTTATTTAACAAGTAATATTGATGTTAGTAATGAAGCAGATGATGTTTATGATATATATTATAATAATAGCGATACTACTACTCTAACAGAAATATATTATTTCTATGATTATGCTAAGAGATCTAAGAATAACTTAGCTAGTAGATTATATGGTGGTAATGATGGCGGATTCAAAGTTGATATTGGAAATACTACGTTAAAATTAAAAGAAAAATATTATGGAAAAGATACTAAAAATACTAAGACTGATGATCTAGATGTATATTATCAACAACAATATTTCAGATTCTTTTTTGGATTATTTGATGTAGATGTTTTCAATGTAGACACTTTATTCCCTAACTTAATATTCGATGCTAATTATGCACCTAAAGTTAAATTAGCTATCCAAAGATTAGCTGCATTTAGAGGTGATATCTTAGCATATTTAGATATGAATACTTATGTGTCTTCATATGAAGATATTAAAAATTTAATAGAAAGAGCAAATGATTCTGAAATAGATCTATCTTTGTCTAATGATAGTAATCTTGATGAAGATGTTAAAGCACCATATATTAAAGAAATGCATAATGCTGTTACTTGCATCTATTATGATATAAGAGATCCTTATACTAATAAGAGAATCACTGTAACCGGTACTTATGGTTTATCTATTGCTATGGTAAATCATTATATTACTGGTCCAAATAAGGTATTCTCTGGTATTGCAAATGGTATTATATTCGGAAATGCTATAGATGGCTCTGTAAATTATCTGCCAAAGATTTTCCCAACTTCTAGTATGACATCATTAAATAATATTGGTACTACATATATTTCTGATGATGATACTATTAGAAATGAAAAACAAATGACTTGTGATCTAAGAGTAAACTATGGTTCTTATTATGATGGTGTATTTGTAATGGATACCGAATATACTCTAAATCCAACTGAAAGTGAATATTCTTATATTAATAACGTAATGCTTGTTAACCAATTAATCCAATCTATTAGAAAAGCTTGTCCATCAGCAAGATATAGCTTTATAGATGATACAGATTTGGAAACTTATCAAGAAGCTGTAACAACTGTAATAGAAGCGTATAGAAATAAATTTGCAAGTGTTAAGTTTAAATATGTTCAAGATCCAAATAGTGTGATGAATAAGATTTATTATGCTGCTCTTGAAATCGTATTTAGACCATTTGCTCAAGCTGAAATATTTACTATTACAGCATTGAACTATTCTACATTAGATGAAAACGTAACTACAGTTTAATGGAAAGGGGGAAATAATATATGAGTGAAACTACAACAGGTATAAGCACTAGTGGTGCTTTTAAAGGTCTAAAAACTCCTAGACAATTACTTCAATATAACTTAATGCGTGGAGTTACCGACTTTAGTAACTTAGAGCAATGGGATTTATATGAATCTGGTTATCCATTTTTAGTTTGTGTTAAAGCACCTGACTTTTTAATGGATTTAGCAGAAAAAGATCCTAATGGTATTGGTGTTATTATAAATAACTATATTCATGTTCTTGAAAATGACTTCCGCGGTATCGACAACATAGATAATATTCAAGCGGATGCTGCAGAAATTACTAATGGTATTCGTTCAATTCAAGTTATCAATAAGGTTAATAAACCTTCCAACTCTAACTTTACAATGAGATATTATGAAAGATCTGGTTCTTTACTTACTAAAGCACATGAACTATATCTTACTGGTATTAAAGATCCTGATACTCAAGTAAAGCATTATCATGGTTTAATCGATGATTATATATTTGGTAATGCAGCAAACGGCGGCGCAAGACTTTCTGGTTCAGACCCAGGTCCTCATCGTGAATGTTTCACATTTATGTATTTTTTGACAGATAATACAATGACTAAAATTGAAAGGGCATTCTTAATCTGTGCAGCACAACCTACTAGTGCTCCTTATTCTGATTTATATGTTGGCGATAAGGGTGCCATTGAATTCAAAGAAGTTTCTCTATCATTTAATGGCTTCTTTATTAATAATGATATGGTCTATATTAAAGCTCAAAAGATGTTAATGGCTATGCGTAATCCTAATAACCTCTCTGGTTCTAGAGTTATCGTTGATAGTAATAACTTCGCTTATGATGCTATTAGTAACGTTACTGTAGGTGATGAATCTATCAGCTCTGATGGTACAAACAGCAGATGGACTAATAACACATGGTGGAACGAAAATGGCCAATATACTGGTGACGTTAAAAAGATTAATAACAATGGTTCTGAAGCGCATGGTGAAACTAATCAAGGTGCATATTATGATTCCCTACGTGGAACTATGATTAATAATAGTGGTGAACACTTCATTCCTGTAGGAGAAAAGAACAATATCAGAAACCAATTAGGAAATAGTGCAATCGGTAATGATATTGCTAATGGTAAGAGCCGTCAGCCAGTTTAATATTTTTAAAAAATAAATATTAATAGTGTAGCCACATATGTGGCTACACATATTTTATTCTTCTTCATTATCATTCTTTTTAGCAGCAGCATCTTGCTTTGCTCTTATAACAGTTTCTTCTAGATCTTCTATATCTAAATATGATCCTAGATTACGTTTGTTTATTTCACGTATTACTGCTTGCTTTACAGCATCGTCTTCTGTACCATCAAGCATTATTTCAGCAACACTATTAGAATAATCTTGGACATTATTAATCATTTGATTAGTATTAGTTATATTCAAGAACATTGGAGGTGGTAATTTAACCTCTAATGAAATTTCATCATCATATTCATTATTATATAACTTATTAAATATTCTAGTTAAATTCTTTTG
>JBJFGR010000151.1:0-5384 GCA_051892875.1 Succinivibrionaceae bacterium | reverse complement strand
GATGCTGCTTCACCTGTGATAGCAAGAATTTCACCTTTATATAAATCAAAGTTTATATTGTTCAATGCTGTTTCCTTTTTTTTAAAAAAAAAGTACTTGCGAGTATAGTACTCTGAACACAAATGTTTTACTTGTAAAAAAGGCATATCTAATTGAGATTGTATGAATGTATTAGTCATTATTATCCTTATTTAATGGGAAGTGACAACAATAAAATCCTTTTTTAGTTCTAGTTACTTTAGGCTCAATATTACATTCTCTATCTGCATAAGGGCAACGCAAACCTAATCGGCAACCAATGGGGAGATTTCCAAAAACAGGAGGTTCTCCTTTTAAAACTTTTAAAGGTTCTCTAAATTTAATTTTTTTGTTAAGAGATGGTATGGCATCCAGCATTGATTGAGTAAAAGGGTGATGGGGATGATTTATAATATCTTCAGTAGAGCCGTATTCAACTATTCTTCCACAATATAACATCATAATCTTGTCCATAAGATTTGCTACAGGGTAAAAATCATTAGCTACATATAATACAGCACCATGGTTGTTTTTATTAAAACTGTCAATGAAACGAAGAATTTGTATTTGGGAATTACTTGTCATGGTAGATACAGGGTTATCTGCGATAAGTAATTTTGGTTTTCGTCCTAATGCAATAGCTATTGCAACTTTTTGACAAAGTATTTCAGATAATTCGTTTGGATAAGAATGCATAAGTCTTCGAGTATCTTTTATTCCGACTTTATGTAAGAGCATATTTACAAATCTATATTTCCAAAAAGGCCATTTGTACCACGCTTCATTAAACACGTTATTAGGTATAGCTTCTCTCATCTGAGAACCAATAGTTTTATTGGGATCTAAATTTTCTTTTGCATGTTCAGATATTATAGATACGTAATTTGATAGAAATTTCCTACGTTTTTTAATAGGCATATTGGTTAAGTCATTGTCTAAAAATGAAAATTTATCAGACGTTACGATGGTGTTGTTTCCGAACATTCCTATAATGGCTTTTGCTATTAAACTTTTACCAGCGCCAGAGCTGCCTACTAATCCATAAATAATTCCTTCATTTATTAATATATCTAAATTATCACAAATCGTTATTTCTCCGTGACCTGTTTTTATTTTAATAGATAAATTTCTTATATCAAGCAGAGACATGTTTTACTCCAGCTTCTAAAACACGGTTACAACCGTGAGACACAAGGTTTAGAGAAATAATAAATAGCATAATTAGAGAACCTGATAAAATAATTTGGCTACTATCGACATTTATTAGTTCAACACAAGAGGAAATGATATTTCCAATTTCTGGAATTGGTGGTTGAGCTCCAAATCCGAGAAAGCCCACTGCACTTATATCTAATATTGCAATAGAAAGTGCCGAAAAAAAGTTTGAGGATATAATATGAGATATATTCGGTAAGATAGTTAGCCTCAGCAATTGCCAGTGGGATGAACCATCGTAAAGGGCTGAAAATATATATTCTTTTTTTAATTCACCTTTCACTGCTATATATGTAGTATGAACAAATCGTGGTAGAAGTGATATACCTATAGCAAGTCCTACGTTTCTTAAGGATGGTCCTAAAATAGCGACAGTTATTAATGCTATTAAAATTGAAGGGATTGAGAGAATAATATCAAATAAATGATGAAAGATGTTTTTTCTAGTAGATGATGATGAAATTCCACTGAATATACCTAAAAAAGTACCAATAAATGTAGCACTTATTGTGGCTATAAAAGATGTTAATATAGTATTTTGGGATCCAAACAGCAGTCTGGATAAGAAATCTCGTCCAAATTCATCGGTTCCTAAAAAATGCCTTAATTCACCTCCTTCTATCCATGATGGAGGGAGTAGGCGTATTTCAGAGTTTTGAGTGTAGGGATCACAATTTATTCCATATGGCAAAATAAAAACAAGAGCTATTAGAAAAATTAATAAATATAAGCCAAATACGTCTAGTTTATTTTGTTTATATATTCTCCAAAATAATTTTTTGTTGGAATATTTTGTTGTTCTTAATGATGAATGTTTGTTCATGATTTTCTCTATTATTTGCTATATTGTTCATTTGAATTATGAAAAAATAAAGCACTAAAAACTTCTAAAATATAGTTTAATACCAACAGTCCTGTAGCAAGCGTGAAGGTAGCTACTTCGATAACTGTTACATCATCAGCAGAGATACTTTGAGTCAGCCACAAGCCTATTCCTGGCCAATCAAAAACAACTTCTATTAAAATGCACGTTGAAAATATATTACATAGTATTATACTAACATGTGGTAATACATCTGGCAATAGATTACGCAAAATATGATTTATTGCAATCGAAAAAGAAGATTTTCCATAACACTGAACAGTTTTTACAAAATTACTTCTTGCTAATTCAATAGTTTTTGATCGAGCTATACTAGTAAATTCAGCACAAGGTATTATTGATAAGGTTACAAGTGGCAAGAATAGGTGTTTGAACATATCCGCAATAATATCATTGTTATTTGTTAAAAAGGCATCAATGATCAATATATTTGTTATCGTTGGTACATTAGTCGTGAGACTGATATTACTCATTGAAGGAAATAAATTGTATTTAATGGAAAGAATAACAATTAAGATTTGTCCTAACCAAAAACATGGTATAGCTTTAGTTATTTGACAGTACAAGTGGATACATTTATCACATATGCTATGATGATTAAGGCCACTATATATTCCTAACCATATTCCTAGAATAAAAGAAATAATAAAAGATGTAAAAACAAGTTCTAAGGTAGGTGGAAAGAACTGTTGCATTTCATTAATAACAGGAAGTCTTGTTTCGGAACTTATACCAAAATTTCCATGAAGTAACTTTTGTGTATAATTTAAATATTCAGGAATAATCTTTGGAATTACTATATCTGTTAAACGCATATGTATCCAAAATACTAAAATTGTTAATATAAACATGGTACATATGAATAAAAAAGTTCTTCGTAGTAGATAATTTAACATTTAAAGATCTCCTTCTATAGTTGTATCTATAAATGACAAACCGCCATAAGGAGTCTGTTTTAGGTTCACAATATTTTTTTGTGAGATAAATTTATTGATGGTGTAAATTAAAGGAATAATAGGTAGTTCGTTATGTAATAAAGTGTTTATATTGTATTTTATAGTTTTACGAGAATTGTAGTCTGTTATCAAAGATAAATCTCTATAATACTTATCAATATTTTCATTACACCATCCTGAAAAATTTTGAGAATAGTTTATCTGAGTGTTTTTTGGGGTATAACCAAGTCTATTATAATCTGTATTACAAGTAATTAATGGTTCTAGAATATTTGAATAATCAGAGTATATAGTAATCAAAGCAATATCAAAATTACCTTTTTCTAAACGATTAAAATCATGAGAATTATAGTTTTTTATTTTTACAGTAATTCCTTCTTTTTCAAAAGATGATTTTAAAAATTGAGCTATTTTTAAATGAGTATTTGCAACAATTGTATTTCGATCAAAGATCGCTATTTCAATGGTTTTATTCTTAAAATTATTTAAAATTTTTTTAATTTCCTCTTTAGAAATAACAATCTTCTTTGCTAAATTGTAGTGATCTTGATTATCCCTATTTGGATTTGATAAATCATTAAAGTAATTGTATTTATAATTATTTTCTCCTGGGGGTTCTTTGAATTTATTATTGTCATATTTATCGATAATATTTGATTTAAAAATATAATCATTTATATTAAAGCTTTGATTGTTGCTTTTTAAATCATTATAGGTGATTTTGAAATCAGGATTTTTATGATAATCATTTTTAGAAAAATAAGGCTCATTGAAGTTGCTTTCATTAGAAAAATTATCATTATTATGATTATGATCTGAATGTTCATTAATTTTTACATTATCTATTGATAGATAATATTTATTGTTTTGTTCTTGTGTAGTATGTGATTTTTTAAAATTATATTTTGTAGTATTTAATATTTCAGGAGTAGTAAAAGGTTGTGAGTTAAGATTAATGTTACTACCAATATTATGATAATCTAAGTCATGAAGTGTTAGAGTAACTTGAAAATTATTAATTAAGTCTGAAATATAGTAACCTTGACCAAAATAAACTGTTTCGTTTAACTTTTTTTGTTTTATTAATGAATTAATAGCATTTCTTTCTTCTCGAGTATCAAACAATTGTTGTTTTGTATTAAATATTAAAAATGTACCTAATATAGAACTTTTTTCTAATATATTAAAATGCTTAGAATGACGATGTAGAAAAGCAAGTTGACTAGCCGTTGGGTTGCTTATAATATTACATTCATTAGTATACATCTGAAAAAGACGTTTATTTAAGTGGGGTGAATTAGTAAAAACAAGAGGTTTAATTTTTTGTTCTTTTCCGTGATAATTTTTAAAAGGGTACATTCTAACAAAACGTTCTCTTATAAACTTTTGTTGTCTATAAGGACCTGTTCCAATAGCAAAATAGTCTAGAGTTTCAATCGGTAAATGGTCGCTTAAAATTTTATCAGCATATTCTTTGCTTAAAATAACTGAGTTATCAGTAGCCAAAAACGGAATTAATAAGGCAGAACTTTTTTTTAGTTTGAATTCTACTAATTCATCACTGAGAGCTTTTACACTATATAATAAAGTATTGATTTCAGAATCAGCAAAATATGGGAAATACTCTTTAGGGTTATAAAATGGATTTTTAGGGTTTATCATTCTATCAAAACTAAAAGCTACATCATGAGCATTTAATTCTCTTGTAGGGTGGAAGAATTCATTACTATGAAAACGATACCCTTTGTTTATTCTAAAAACATATGTTTTTCCATTATCATTTATATATTCCAAGGAACCGACTGCATCAGTTATTTTTTTATTAATTGTATTTAGTTCTTGAAGACGATCATATATGGCATAAGATAAAGAGGATGCCATTGATGATATATTAAATCGCTGGGGATTAGTATTTGGAATCTTACTGTCAGAACAAAATATAATTCCTCGGTTATTGCTATTGGCATAAACGGAATTATTTGTTAGGCAAAGCAATACTAGTGCATAAAGAATAAAATTTGTAAATATATATCTCATGGTAATTCTTTTTATTGAACTTTATAAAGTCTCAATTTTGTTCAGAATATTTAATAAGTAACTTCATTATATAGTAATTATTATTTAATATCTAAAAAAAAGAGCGTATTAAAAATAAATAATAAAATTTTGTTTGATCTATGTCTAATAAAATATAAAAAATATACTAAATTGATATGAATCATATAAAATTGTCTTAATAACCTAACTTATGTGGGTAAAAACCAGACAGTATTTCTCCTGGAGGAACAAGACGATACAACCTTGAACGCATT
>JBJFGR010000150.1:0-27605 GCA_051892875.1 Succinivibrionaceae bacterium | reverse complement strand
ATATGCCATAGATCACCTCGTTTGGTGTCCAGGATTATGTCCGCATCCCCCACCCTTAAATTAAAACATTACTGAATTTTTTTAGCTTGAATTTCAAATATTTTAACTAATAATTTAATCATATATACATCATTCCCCACTTATATAATAATTATAATGCGTTAGTTGAGAATCTTCCTTTATTATTAGCGTTAAATTTAACGTTTTTTGAATATTGCTAATCTCTGAATTATATTCATTTATAATTAATTTATATATGCTAGATATATAAACTTTTAAAACATTTTTATGTGGATTATTTTTTGAGTAAATAATAATGTCATTTACAATATTATTAAAATAATATAGTAAAGTCCTTTCGTAATTTTCCCTTGATTTTAACATACCACAAATTAGCAATGACTTAAAAAAACTATCTCTTTCTCTTTTTCTAGTTATATGAATCAATCCTAACTCGTATAATGGATACACTTGTGAACAACAACGGTCATTACTCAAATATTCTTTCAACTTACTTAATAATTTTTTATAATTACTTTTTTGCGCCATATCTATGAAATCTACAACAATTAAACCTGAAAGATTTCTTTTGCGAATTTCTCTAGATATATACCTTGAGGCATCTAGATTTATTTGAAAATAAGCATTTTCAGGAGAAGTGTTTAGTAAAAAATTTCCTGAATTCACATCTATTGTAGTCATCGCCTCATTTTCATCAATGATTAAGTATGATTTATTGGGCAAATCAACTCTTTTATTTAATAAATTCTCATATTGCTGTTCTATTCGGAACCTTCTAAACATAGGAACACTATCATTATATAAATAAATGTATGGAACTAGTGGCAAGAAGAACTTTTTACAAAGATCAACTATATAATTATACATATTATCGTTATCAACATAAATTTCAGTAAAGATACTTTCTTTTAAACTTTGGTAATAAATTTTTTCTTTAAGCATATATCTTAATAAAGAACTAATTAAATCATTATCATTAGCTAACAACCCTATTTTCTTAGATAATTGATAGTCATTTTTTATTTTGTTCCATTTTTTTATCAAATAATTAAGCTCTTCTCTTAAATCATCATCTGGAATATTCTTAGAACTAGTTCTAACAATCCCCCCCATTTTAATACCAAGATTCTTAAAAAAATTAGAAACTATATCTAATAATCGTTTTTTTTCATTACCTACTATTTTTGGGGAAACAAAAATATCTTTACTAAACGGACAAAGTATAAAATAATTGGAATGCAACTCAATATCAAAACTTGCTTCTGGTGATTTTTCTCCTATAGCATCTTTATTAATTTGAACTAATACATAATCCCCTAAGTGATAGCTAATTCCATTGTCCTTTATATTAGAAAAAACACTAATATTATTACCGATATCGATAAAAACAACATTTATATTAGAGATAACTTTAATAATTTTGCCAATATATATATTTCCAACTAAACTACTGTACTTACATGATTCTATATATATTTCTTCTATCTCTAAATTTCTTAATAATGAAACTCTTGAAAAAAGGGGCGTAGTATTAATTAGTAATTTCAAATCTTGTTGCATAATAACCACAAAATATCATAATATTTTTTTTAAACTTTCAAATATTTCTACTTGAGGGAAACCTACTACATTGCTATAACTACCATTTATTGATTTTACAAATTTACCGCCAATTCCTTGAATAGCATATCCTCCTGCTTTATCAATAGGTTCTCCAGTATTCCAATAATCATAAACTTCTTGAAGTTTTATTTGTCTAAAACGCACCGTAGTTGCAACACAATCTAGAACTAGCGTTGATTTTTTACAAATACAGTAAGCTGTGTACACAAAATGTTCTTTATTGCTCATTTCCAAGAAATTTGTTGTAAAATCACTCCTATCCTTTGGTTTTCCTAATATCTTGTTATTTAAAACTACTATGGTATCTGCTGAAATAACTATATTTTCTAAATTGCTTTTAAAAACTTCTAATGCTTTTTCTTTAGCAATTCTCATAACATAATCTATCGGTAACTCACCTTCTTTAATAGTCTCATCTATAGAAGGTGGACAGATTTTAAAATAATACCCTAAATTAGATAATAAATCCCTTCTTCGTGGTGAAGAGGAAGCTAATATAATATTAGATGTATTCACTAAACTTTCTATGCTCTATAAAATTGTAAACAGAAAATAATATATTATAAATAATTGGTAAGAATATAAAAGTCGATACACTAGACCAAAAAATATCAAATCCGACAATAACTCCACCAAATATGTGTTCTACCCAAAATAAAATAAACTGTCCTATAAAACAAATAGTTCCAGCAACTAATGTTTTTTGAAGCAATGAATAATTTCGAATATTTTCAAACTGAGTGATCATCATCCATGCCATTAGAGCAAAAGAAGTAGAATGTATTCCCAAATCACATCCTAATAAAATATCCATAAGTAGACCAACAAACCAACATGATAAAACATTAATTTTGTTAGGACAAATTATTGTCCAACAAAGAATAACTGCAACAACATAATTTGGAACAAAAACACTAATATAAATAGGTAATTGCAATAGGGATAATATTAAAAAAACTAAAATAGTTACCCATATAAAACAATAACATCCTAAAGTTCGTATATTCACTTAAATTCCTATCGTTTTTCTAACTCGTTTCGGTAATTAAAAAAATTAGAAATGATTTCATTTATATTTTCTTGATACCCTTTGGGTAACCAAATAAGCAACATAAATCTCAGCCTATCTAAAGCAGCTAGGGGTTGAGCTTTTATTTCAGCAAATTGAAGACCATCTTTACGATCAAAAGCAGTAACTCTAGCAACAGGATATCCTTTAGGGAATTTACCACCAAGGCCAGATGTAACTAATAAATCTCCAACTTTAATGTCAACATTACGAGGCATGTTCACAATACTTAACTCGTTAATCAATCCAGTACCTGTTGCTATAGCTCTTATACCATTTCTCATAACAACAACAGGAATCGAATGGTTTTGGTCTGTTATTAATAAAACACGACTAGTATTCTTTGCTAAACTAATTACCTGTCCTACTATACCTTCTTCATTTATAACAGGTTGTCCCTCATAAACCCCATCTTTAGCACCTCTATTAATCATAACTGTTAAAGAAAATGGATTGGTATCTACCATTAGAACTTCAGCGCCAATTTTTCTAGTATATTCTGTAATAGGTGAATTATTGAGTTTTCTTAGTTGGTCATTATCTCTAATAAGTCCATCATACAACAATAAATCAGTTCTAATTTCTTGAATCTGTCTCTTCAAAAAATCTCTTTCTTCTAATAATTCTTGGTATGAATACATTCTTTCAGATACATTCCTAATAATCGACACTGGAGCATCTGCTATAAAATATACAGGACTTAAAAAACTCTCAATATAAAATTTGATTTCTTTAAACAATTTAAAATGAGTATCAGATACTAGCAAGATGATAGATAAACATCCTGCTATTAGTAATCGAGTTGTCGGTGAGAATAATTTAGTTCTATACTTTTCTCTCATTTTTATTATTCAAATATCGAATCATTGATATCATATTGTTCTAAAGCTATTCCTCCACCTCTTGCTACACATGTTAAAGGATCCTCAGCTATTCTTACTGGAATTTTTGCATGTTTTTCCAAGATTTTATCAATATTTCTCAATAAAGCACCACCACCTGTTACTACCATTCCTGATTTGAATATATTTTCGGATAAAGCTGGAGGAACATTATATAAAGCCGTTGTAACCGCTGCTATAATATTTTTTATAGGTTCTTCTAATGCCTGCTTAATCTCTTCAGCCGTGATTATTATTGCTCTTGGTGCTTGTTCTATAATACTTTGACCAGTAATTTCCATCTCATAGTGATCATCACTACCTTCATTTTCATCAAGAAGACAGCATCCAATTTTTATCTTTATTGATTCAGCAGTAACTTCATCAATTATCAATTTATGGTTATCTTGAATATATCTAACTATAGCTTGGTCAAACTTATCACCACCTGTTCTAACAGATGATGCATATACAATATCTTTATATGAAATGATTGCTACTTCGGTAGTACCACCGCCGATATCAACAACCATAGAACCAACTGTCTCTTTTACTAATAAACCAGCACCTATAGCAGCTGCCATAGGTTCTGTAATCAAATAAACTTCACTAGCACCAGAACGAATAACAGAATTTCTAATTGCATTTCTTTCAACAGGTGTTGAACCATATGGTACACACACCAAAACCCTTGGAGCACCTTTTATAAATCCTAATAATTTACTTGTTTTAGCAGAAATAGATTTCATAAATTCATCAAGCATTCTTTCTGTATACTGACAATCTGCTATAACCCCATCTTTCATAGGACGCACTACTTTTATATAATCAGGTGCTTTACCTAACATTTGTTTAGCCGATCTTCCAACGGCAATTGCAGTCGGAGCTCTCCCTTTATTCCTTTCATCCTTTATTGCAACAACAGAAGGTTCATTTAGAACAATACCCTGAGGTTTTACATAAATTAGCGTATTTGCGGTACCTAAGTCTATTGATAAATCATTTGAAAACAGACTTCTTAATTTTTTAAACATAAATTGAATTCCAGTATATAAAATTTAGATGCTTGTCATTTAGACTAATACTATAAAACAGTCGGATTATATCACATAAATTAATAATTAATAACAATACCTAGACTATTATTATTTAAGTTGCTAACTACTTATAATTAATTACCAATTCTCAAATCTGAAACAGAAGCCTTTAATGTTTTTTCAATAAAATAGTATTTATCTTGCTCAGTGCCAATTATAGGTACTTTACATTTTGAGGTAGATAAAATTATATAAATATATTTTACTTCAGTGTTCATTTCAGATACATTTTGAGGTCTGGCATTAATTTTAACTTCGTCTAAATAACAAATTTCTTTAGGATTAGTATTTTTATAAACAACAATGCTATCTTTGTCATTATTACCAACATTAAGTAGCGCCCCCCATTTTTTCTCTCCTTCTTTTATATATTCATCGTTTTTAAAAGGAAACAACTTTGAAATCGCATACTCTATGCCACTATAAGATAACATTTTTAATTTTGTTTCTGATACGTAACTAATATTATTTTGACTATTTGTTTTAATAATCGAAGAAAACAAACTTAATAAAAGGCTTCCAACTATAACTATAAATATAGCTGTCATTAACATTGAACCCTTATTTTTCTTTCTATAAAACATTATCAATCCCCATTAAGTGACTAACACTTATAGATTGACTATTTAAAAGCATAATAAAATCTATTTTTACTTGATTAATATTACTTGCATTTTTACTATCATTTAAACGAAATTTATAAAATCTACTTCCATGTTCATTAGGTAAATTTAAAGGTGTTTTTTGACCATTAATCTCACATACTAAAACGTTATTTTCCACATAATATGATACATAGCTATACTGATTTAAAATATAACCTTTTTTATTTGGAATAAAACTATTATCATCTATTTTTATTATTAGTTGAAAATTATTTTGACTATTTTCTTGACAATCTTCTATTTCGTATTTCGTCAACTTTCTGTTGTTTTCTACAAACCCAATTACATTATTTTTAACATTAGAACAAAAATCATCCGTACTTTCTGAAAACACTGTTAATCTATTATTATCGACAGAAATTACTTTTATCTTAAATAATGGTAAAACAAAAGATAATTTATTATTATTAACTTCTAATTGATAAGGCACAGAATTTGATAACTGCATATCTAATCTATGAAGCAAAACATTTACATAATTAGATAATTCAACTCTTTCAATACTATCGTTATATAAACTAGTACTAGAACCAATAAATGATATCACACCTAAAGAGCTAATCCCTAATAACACCATTGATACAACCATTTCTATTAATGTAAATGCTCGGCTATAATATTTCATCAATAGTTACCTCTTAGAAAATTATATTCAATAACTTCATCTCGAGGTGTTAAAATCTTCAAAATAACTTTTTTAAATCTCATTCCATCAATTTCTTGATTTTTCACATCTATATATACGAAAAAATTTTCATAAGTTGATTCATCTATTCCTTTTATGCTCCCTTCATCTTCGCGAACAAATTTTGAAAACTCCATAGATTCATCAATAAAAAAAGGTGCACCTAGCATACAATTGTTATTACTTGCGCAAATTTTTTGGTTATTTGAACATAATTTTTTTACATTAGAATTTTCTGTTTGTATACAAATTTTTTCAGTAATAAAATCATCCACATCGTTAAATGCTTTATACGTTGCTGTCGTCTTTTCACCTTGATCTAGCCCAAAATTAGCTTCTTCAGTACATTCGTTAGTAGGACAAATTACAATACCATTAAATTTATAATTCTCACCGCATCTACAATAGCCACCATTATGGTCCGAATTTTCATCATAAGAAACATGCGTCATTTCATTAAAAATTCTTCTTGCTAATAAATCTGACTTGATATCAAAAATTGGATTTACCGTATTAATACTGTATGTAAAAATTATTGAAACAATGCCAGAAACAACAATAGCCATCATTGTAAGACCTAGTACTATTTCAATTAATGAAAACCCTTTGTTTCTTACTTCCATGATACAACCCCTTGCTTGTTTACATGTACTAAACAAGAATTCGAATCACGTTCTACAGCAATAGAAAAATCTTGTTGATTTAATAATTGTCCTAATTTATTAAAATTTACATAATTACTGCTTGGGGTAAGAACTACACCATTATAGGATTTTTTTTCAAAAAATTCTTTTAGACATTTATCTGTTGATAAAGCAATAGAATTGTTATTAACACAAAAATATAAATAATTACTATCATTTATATTTTGATTCATATTAATATTTTGAAAATGTCTCAATTCAGAAACCAAAGCACGACAAATAATATATTCATGTGCATTGAATGAAGTAAGTTTTACACCAACATACACTGACATAATGGATATTATAACCATTACAGCAATTAACTCTATCAGCGTAAAACCATCTTTATTTCTCATTTTAATCAGAAATACTGTTTATATGAGCAGTTACTAAACCTAATGCTGGAACATATGAAAAACTCATGTATTTACTTGTATCATAACCAGGATCAATATAAACACCTTTATTATCTTTATCTAATGATAAAATTAAATAATAATGACATATACCATAACTATTGATACTACTGTCACCTACTGCTCCTTTATGATATGATACAAAATATTTATAGTCACCATCATTTATATCTTTTATGCTTGTAGTCGCCTTAGGTGGATTTTGAAGTAATCTATTCCAAATTTCTAGACACTTACTTGGAGTCAAACTAGGATCGTAGTAACTTGCATATTCAGCTTTAATGTCAGCAGTTCCATTAGCGTTTGTTGCTTCAAAAGGATAGCCTGGACTCATAGTTCCATCATTCATTTTTGATGCAGGTGGAGTGGTTAAATAAAATCTAGTACCTTCATATACCACACTATTTATACCTGAAACAGTTTGTCTTCCTTTTGCTTCCCACTGAGCTCTTACTAATAAAATACCTGTAGCAAAATTTCCAGTAACACCTTCCACACTAGCCTTTTTTGCTTCTTCAGTTACATCTAAAAACTTGGGTAATGCAGTTGCTGCAAGTATACCTAATATAACAATAACTATCACTAGCTCTATTAGCGTAAAACCTTTATTTTTCAGCATAATAACCTCTTTACCTATTTTTGTTTTCTATCCTATGTACAGTTCCATCGGCTTGATTATATACAAAACCCGATACGGATGTTCGGAATATACATTTTCCATTATTAGAATCATTTTCGATTTCAACATTATCAATGAATAACTTAGTATTATTATTCATCAGAGCAATCCAAATTTTTTCACATTTATTATACGCTGTATTTAAACCTATTACATCTATAGGCCAACCTTTAGCATTCATAACAAACACCAAATTTTCTTGCTGATGCTCCATTTTAAAATTTACCCATTTAGGTAATACAAATAAATTTCTTTTATTATCATTATTCCATAAATTATGTACCAAACCAACTCTTTCACTAAAAGTATGTGAAACAGTTGTCATTGCAGAATCCAAAGTTCTATTAATCTGAGGAATAATAAAATATCTAACAAATACGGTTGACACTCCGATAAATAGCATTAATACTAAACAAAAATGTAATATTTTTATAAAATCATCGTTTATATCTTTCACTATTTCCCTTGCATTGCACTATACATATCCCACATAGGAGTAAAAATACCTAACGCTAACAATCCTACCATCAATGCTACTACAACTAGTAATAAAGGTTCAATTTTTGCGGTTAATGATTTTAAGTTATAATCAACTTCTCTTTCATAATGAGAAGCAGCTTCTATTAATAATTCATCAACTCTACCAGTCTCATCACCAACAACTAGCATTTGAAGAACCAAAGGAGTAAACATATGACTCTGCATTGCAACTACCGATAATGAATTTCCTTGTTCTATTTGTTTTCTCATATCCAAAACAGTAACCTCAAGATACTTATTATCTATAGCTTCTGCTACTAAAGTCAAAGCTAAATTTAACTGAACACCTGATTGCAACATTAAGGAAAAACTTCTGCAAAACCTTCCTAATAGAGCTTCTCTTATTATAATACCTAAAATAGGTATTCTTAATTTATACTGATCCCATTTTTTCCTTATATTATTTCGTTTCAACAAGAAGCGAATAAGAAAAGGAATCCCTATTATCAAACCTAAAATTATCGTCCAATAATTTACAAAAAAATTTGATGTGCCTATTAATATTCTAGTTGTTAATGGTAATTCAACACCAAATTTACTGAACATTTGACTAAAAATAGGTATAACCCAAATATTAAGTATTATAATTGCTACGACTATAAAAATCATAACCATTGTAGGATAACGCATCGCACTTGATATTTGCTTTCTTGTTTCCGCTTCTAATGAATAATAATCTCCTAACTGAGCAAAAACTTCTTCTAATTTACCAGTATTCTCACCTACATTTATCATAGCTACAAATAATGAATTATAAACATTGGGTTGCTCACTCATAGACATAGTTAATGATTTACCACCTATTAAATCTTTATTCAACTTCATTAGTGATTGCTTTAATCCATAATGTTCTGTTGAATCAGCCAAACCGTTTATCGCTCTAATAATAGGTACTCCTGCTTTTGAAAGTGAATGCATCTGTCTACACAAAATAACTAATTCATCAAGACCTACAGCCCCATTAAACAACTCATTAAAGTTTATACTTGACAGAGTTTCCTCTTGTTTTTTTACATCTATAGGTATTAAGCCTTGTCTTGCAATATCAGATATGGCATCTGCCTCAGATGTTGCATCTACAACACCAGTGCTATACGTTCCATTTCCATTTTTTGCTCTATATTTATACGTAGGCATTAATTATTTATCTCCGATACTTTCATTACTTCCTCTATGGAGGTTAATCCATGCGTAGCAAATTCAAAAGCCATTTTTGCTAAAGGTTTATAATTTGGTGAACTTCTTGCAATTTTGGCAAAAGACTCATGATCTTCTCTTCTTAAGGCATCCATCATATTTTGATCTAAAACAAGTAATTCAAATACACCAATTCTTCCCTTATAACCAGAAAAATTACAATATTGACACCCTAAACCATTATTCCCCATTCTATATTTATATTTCTTTTGTTCCTCTATTGGTATCCCAAGCGCATCTTCAATGAAATTGTATTGAGTTATATCAGGCTCACAGTACGCGCTACACTTTGGACAAACTCTTCTTACTAGTCGTTGAGCTAATACTGCTCGTAAAGAACCTGCAACCAAATACCCTGGAGCTCCCATATCCATAAGTCTTAAGGTACTTGAAATTGCATCATTTGTATGCAATGTTGACAATACTAAGTGACCTGTCATTGAGCCTCTAAGACCTATTTCACTTGTTTCCTGATCTCTCATTTCTCCGACTAAAATAATATCAGGGTCTTGTCTTAGTGTTGATCTCAAAACATTAGCAAAATCCAAACCAATTTTTGAATTTACTTGAACTTGAGTTATTCTAGGCAACCTATATTCAACAGGATCTTCCACTGTTATAATTTTAACATTCGGCATATTTAATTCATTTAAAGCGCCATATAAAGTAGTGGTCTTACCTGAACCTGTTGGTCCTGTTACTAAAATCATACCATGTGGTCTATGTAGTTGATTTCTAAATCTTGTCAATAAATCCACAGGCATCCCAGTACTATCGAGTGTCAACAAACCATTAGATTGATTTAACAATCTCATTACTATAGATTCTCCATACTGTGTGGGTAATGTTGACAAGCGAACATCAATATTCTTTCCAGAAATTGTTATGGGGAATCTACCATCTTGCGGCAATCTTTTTTCAGAAATATCTAATCCAGACATTAACTTTAAACGTAATGATATAGCTGGTGCAATATCTACATTATTTAATACTTGCTCAGTTAAATTACCATCAATTCTTTGTCTTATTCTCAAAACATCGCTATCTGGTTCAATATGAATATCCGAAGCATTACAATTAATTGCATCTTCAAAAACTGAACGCAATAAATTAACAACAGCTGCATCAGAGGAACCATCATCAACATTTAATGTATCCATTGTATTTAAATCAAATGATGATTTTGATACTTCAGTCTGTAATTGACTCGCATATTTAGCAATATTTTCAGTATTTCTATACAATTGAGACAAATAACGAACTATTTCAGATTCTGGTGCAATAACAAAATCAACTTCACAAGGATCCAATCTATCTGAAATCTCATCTCGCGCTGGATAATCCAACGGGTCTGCTATAACTACTGTAATAACCTTATTTCCAGTGTTTTCATTAACAGATTGAGAGATTGCTATAGCTCTTTTAGTTCTTGCTACATTTTCTGGAATTAATTGAACAGTTGATGAATCAATACTCAACTTAGACATATCTTTAAAAACAGCCATCCCTAGTTGTTGTCCTAGAGCTCCGCATATATCAGCTTCTGAAGCTAAATGCAAAGCTACTATGGCTTGACCAAGCTTCATATTCATTTCCCTAGAATATTCCAAGGCTTTTTTTATGTCATTATCAGTTACTATTCCTGATTGTATAAGCACGTCACCTATACGTAGTCTCTTTCTCGTATTATCTGTCATTTTTCACAGACTCCAGATATTTAATTCTCTTATTTGCAAATTGCATTGATGCTGAACTTAAATATAAGTTTGTAGCTCTTTTATAATTTTCTAAAGCTTCTGTATTATTACCCTTTTTTTCTAATACAATTGCTAAGCCAAGGTACCACCTACCTTCTTTAGTATTAATTGTTGATAATTTTCTATATGCTTTCACAGCTGTATCAAAATCATTAGACTCTCTAGCCAAATTTCCAAGCATCGCATAATAATCAACATTGCTAGCAACTGGTGGATTTACCAAACTTAAAACTTTTATTGCTTTTTGATAATCACCTATTTCACTGTAAATTCTAGCTAAATACAATCTATAATCATAATGATTTGGTTGGATTCTTATACCTTTATCTAATAACTCAATCGCTTTAGTATAATTATTTATGCCATAATAAACACTTGCTAGTTTTTCTCTAGCTTTAATATTATTAGGTTCTATTTTTAAAATATCTTCTAAGGATTGTAACGCTTCTTTCTTATCACCCTTTACTAAAGCACTATTAGCCTTACGAAAATTTAATTCTATAATTTCTTCTTTGCTTAATTTTTTTGCAACAACTTTAATTTTAGATGGTTTTTCATATTCGTTAATATTTTTTTCAAAATTTATATCTAAAGCCTTATCTACTTGTTCATCATAAGTATTAATATTATTTTCTACTCTTGGTAAATTATTTTTTACATTTAGTTTTATATCTTCCTTTACATTTATTTCTTTTTCTTTATTCGAAATAACGTTTTCAACAACTTTTTCCTCTTTATCAACAATACTGCTTGTCACATTAGATACGTTAGAAGCGTGCGATATATTTATAATTTCTTGCTTTAATGGTTTAGTTGCCACTATATTTTTTGAGACTTGTTCTTTATTATTTATTTCTTTATTTTCATCAAAAGTTTTTACATAAAATAACCAAACGTTATAAACAACAAGTATTAGAATTACCAAACATAAAAAAACAATTTTCATGTTAATTGAACGAGAATTAGTAGGTGTATACTTACCATATACATTACTTGAATTTCTCTTGTTAAGTTCAGTTAGCGTTTTATTTATAACACTCATTTAAAATAACCGATAAAATATAAATATACTAATACAACAATGCTTAACCATATTAAACATGTAACAAAAGATATCAAAAATATTTTTGCTTTAAAATTATACTTCTTCAATTGCGAGTCTTCTATGGCATCATAAACATATTTTTTATCTATTACGTATTTACCATGTCCATAAGCCAACATCAAACATTTATTCGCCAAAATATTAATTAATCTCGGTACACCTTTACTGCTTTTAAAAATTATTCTTGCAATCTTATACGAAAAAATTTCTTGACCTTTATACCCTGCTGCTTGCATTCTATAATTTAAATATGCATAGGTTTCATCTAACAGTAAAGGTCTTAATTTGTATGAAAAAGTTATTCGTTGTTTCAATTGTCTTAACTTTTCTTGATTAAGTTTTTCGTCTAATTCAGGTTGTCCAAATAATACTATCTGTAATAATTTAAAACTTTCAGTTTCTAAATTACCTAGTAACCTTATTGTTTCAAGTGTTTCATCATATAAAGCTTGTGATTCATCAATAAACAAAACTACTTTCTTACCTTGCTTATTAATATTTATTAATTTTTGATTTACGAGGTCATTTAAAGCTAAACTAGATAAAGAAGATATATCTATGCCTAGCTCTTTTGCTATTGAGAGTTTCAATTCATACGGTGTTAATACAGGATTTGGAATATATACGACCTCATAATTAGAACCAATATTATTCATAAAAAAACGTAACACCATTGATTTACCAGTTCCAACTTCACCAGTAATTTTTAGAATACCCTCACCATTCTCTAAAGCAACCCTAAGGACTTGAATTGCCTCTTCATGAGGAGGCAATCCATAATATAAACTCGTATTCGGAGTCAGTGAAAAAGGCTGTTGTTCTAAACCAAAAAAATCTAAATACAAATTAATATCCTTAATTTACTTGAAGGACACAACATCGTGAGTTGATTTAAAATTTTCATCAGGATACCATTTTTGCAATAAATCAGATGCTTTCTTTATCTCTTCATTCCAAGTTGTAGGCCCAACAACCACTGGTCGCAAAAGAATCACTAATTCACTTTTAACATCACTATTATATCTATCAGTAAATAATTCTCCAAACCAAGGTATATCACCTAAAACTGGTAATTTACTCAACTGTTCCTGTTTTGATTGTCGCATTAAACCACCAATCAAAATAACATCACCTGATTTTGCTTCAACGATTGTATCTGTTTCTCTTACATCAGACTTAGCTGTTGGTAATTTTTGAATCTTCCCATTACCAAAATCTACTTCAATTTGAGATGTTTGAACTTCGATAACCGATGGGTGTATATGTAAAATAATTCTACCATCTTCCCTAATCTGAGGTAATACATCTAAGGCTACACCACTAAAAAATGGTTTCAATGTAACATCTGTGGAAGCATAAGAACTATCTGTTGCTGATGCTTGGGTTGATGTCTCTGTTACAAAATACTGATCTATACCAATTTTCATAACTGAACGTTGATTATTTATAGCTGTTATTCTCGGACTAGACAATGTTGATACATCACCTTGTTGTTTTAATAAATTTATAAATAAATTAAATCTTTTACTTGTATGCCCAAAACCAAAATTTCCTACATTTAATGGATTATTCCATAATAGACCATTATCATATGAAGGCAAAGTTGGTAAATTATTATTGTTTCCGAAAACTGAATTCCCTATAAAATTTTTTGCTTTTGATAAATTATCGAATATAAAATTCCATTCTATACCTTGTTCATAACTATCATTTAATGAAACTTCTAGTATTTTAGCTTCGATTACGACTTGCCTTCTCATTGAATTTTCAGCATTAGTAATATACTGTTTAACAGCTTCTATCTCGTGAGGCATAGCTCTAACTGTAACACTAGATGATTGAGGATTAACAGCAACCATACGCCCTTCATTTTTACCAACAATACCAACCAAAGTATTTTGTAACTCTACCCAAAATTCACTTTTAGAATTAGTAGATACACTTACACCACTTGTGTTATTTTCAGTATTATTTGAATTTGAAGAATCTGAGGAACTAGAGTCAGAAGAATCAGAGTCAGAACCAGAAGAATCATCACTATTTGATACTGTATTGTTAGTTATTGATATAGTGGTATCAGAGTTTCTACTTAGTGCTAAATAATTTACTGGTATAGTCTCCGTGTAAACACCAGAAGGATAAATATAATAAATATTACCTTTCCTTTCAGTTCTAAAACCATACATCCTATATGTAGCGTCTAAAATTTCTTCAATAGAAACATTTTCTAAGTTTAAACTAATAAAACCTGAAACTTCTGGATGTATAACGATAGATGCTCCAGAATCTGCCATTAGTTGTGCAAAGAACTCTTCTGCAGGTATATTTATAGCAGCAACACTAATACGTTTATTATCATAAGGATTCAAATCCCCACCTATTGGACTATCTGGTGAGAGTTCACTCAAAACATCGTCAGGAACCTCCATTGAATCACTATTCATTAATAAAGCTTCTTTTAATTCATTTCTTATTTCCGTAGGATTTCCATGTTTGTATGAACAACCTGTAGATAAAATTATAGAAAACAATAAACAACTTAAACAATAGACTTTTTTAACCATTTTTAATCCTTGCAGTATATAGTGATAACTTTACTTGTTCTTTACTAGCTATGTTTTTTAAAGTAACACTAGATTTAGTTATATCAATAATCATATATTCATCATTATATACTTGACCTTTTTTATATAATTTACCAGAAATTACAACATATAACAGTCCATTTTTTTTTATTATTGCTTGCAATTTCATATCTTGATCATTTTGATTTGTTGAACCGTGCATTACAGACATACCTACAAAAGGTACTGTAGGATCACGCAAGTCGTTGCAAACAACATCTGAAAATAATGACATTGAAAGCAATATTATAAAAAATTTCACATACTTATCCACGAATAAAATCCTTATTAATACTCAACGTATACAATTCTATTTCAACATCAGCATAAGGATATTCAGAAACTGTATAATTTAATTTATCCCAATAAAAACGATATTTCATTTGTTCAAGTGTTGTTAAATAAGATAATATATCTAAATATTTTCCAACTAAGTGAATCCTAACACCATGTTGATACAAACTAACGTCGTGTTTCTTTAACAACAATTTAGGTTGAATTGATTGTAATGATTTTACCTTTATAGACGAGTCCGTATCTAAAAATTTAGCCAAAACCTCTACCATTATAGTAGAATCTATCAAATCCATAGCTTCTTTTTTATATTTTTCATCTAATTTTTCTATTTCACTTTCTAATTTTGCTATTTCATTTCTCATCATTAAATTAGGATCTGTCGTTAATCTAGAACTAAGAACAGATAATTCATCTTGTTTAGACAAAATACTAAGACTTAATTCTTTATTCTCTGTTTTTTTAGAATCAATAACTTTAAAATTAGGTTCTATGAATGAAAAATACCCCGGACAAATAAAAAATGTACAACCGACGAGACATATTAAAAATTTTTCTCTCATCGTCATACTTTTTATCTTATTCTGCAAATCTACATATGATTTCATTTAACCACCTAGTCTTATTTTTTTTCCTCTTTTGTATCTGTATCGTTAGCTTCATTAAATAATAAAAAATTAACAATATTATTATCTACATCTTTCTTTATATGCAAAGAGTCAAATGTTTTATTTCTCAAATCATCATATTTTGAAAATTGATTAATCCATATAGGTACAGTCTTGGCATTTTTTGCTTTACCACTAATCTCTGCAACCAAGCCTTGTAACTTGAAATTTGTAACAGATAAATCAGGTTGAGAAATACTAGCTAAAGAATACATAAAACCTGCATATCCCTTACTTTTTAAATCAGAACGTTTATCAATTATTGTTATTAGTTCTTGTTTACTTGCATACATTGTTTTTAATTTACTAATTTTTTCTTCTAAAGACTTATCTAATTCCATACTTGACAACAAAGCTTGAGTCTGTAATATACTGCTTTCAACATCTTCAATTTGAGCTGATAATTTTTTATTTTCTTGAATAAGTTTATTCTTTTGCACATTTGAGTAAAAAATCATCATAAAAATAACAACAGCAATCATTAACCATATTGCTAACATATGATTTAAACTTAATATCTCAGGCTTTGGTTTAAACTCTTTTGAATAAAGGTTTATTCTAATTTTTCTCACTTTTTAATACACCCTCATTTATAAGTCCGTACAATGGAAGAAATTTACCTCCATTTCTGAAAACATTCAATATTGAATCATTTCCACACACAGTATAACTATTATTATCTTTTGGTAAAACAACACCATTAGTTGGAATTATTTCAACAATTCTCCTAAAATTCTGTCCTAATAAATCTGCAATAACTCCCTGTTGATCTGTATCCAATACTAATATTAATTTTGACATAGGAGGCAAACCTAATTGTGATGTAAAAAAATCATCACTCAATCTTAATATATCTGTTGTCAACTTTTCAATAATTGGGTTTACATCACCTGCAAAAATACTCCTAGATAATTCTCTATAACCTCTAAGCGAACGAAAATAACAAATTTCTCCCATATAAACAGCATAAACCATTAAATCTTTATTTTCTTCTAAATATAAAAGAACACTAAGCTGATTAACATACTCATAAACGTTGTTAAATGCTTTACTGCTTGTTTTAGAATTTACATCAAACATATAAAAAGACAAAAAATCAGCAACAGCCAATTCGTTTATAGTTATTGAGTTTAAAATAGCTACACTATTAATTATATCAGACAACTGTTTCACTATACTCTTTTCAACAAGGACAAACGTTTGCATTGGTTTAGAATTTTTACTTGTTTTAGTATCATAAAAATCCCACGTAAAATCTGAAATTTTACCTTGTACAAGATTTTCTAAGTCTTTATACATTGCAACGCCATACATTTCCTCTACTGTCAAAAGCTCATTTTTTGGCAATTGCACAGTATTGTAAATACTTCCGTTTAACACTACTTGTACTTTACTGTTTTTGGTAATTTTAGCCTTATTAAATAAATCAAAAATTATTTTTTCCCATTCTCCTGATGAATTACAATTATGTGATAACGTCTGTATTTTATCACCGCGTATACTCAATAAACTAACTTCATCTAAACCTATGCCTAATACAACAGGATAAAGATTTTCTTTTGCCATAAAAAACTCATGTATAATAAAAACCGAACTAGGTAATAATATACATTCTTTTTAATAAAAATTTCAATCTTATAAACATGATATTAAATACAATTTAGACACCATCGACATTTTGTGTAGTAAAATAGATTTGTAGTCATTTATTGATTCAAAAATAAATTTTTCACGACGCTAAAAAACAAGAAATTAGGATTTTTTTAATAGAAAAAAATTTAAATACTTTTATTATTTTTACTGGATAATATAAATAGCTCCTATAAACAAGCCTCAAACTCACTCTCTTATGGTTATTAATCAAGATAAATACTAGAGCCTTTTAATATCCATCTATCTACAGTGAACAAACACAAAAAAACAATAAAAATGAAGGAGAGATCAAATAGACGAAAAAATAATATTCAAGTTGCAGATAACCTAGATATTTCTATTAGCTATTTATAAAAAATATGAGGATCGTATTAATTGAGATCCTCATATTATTACCTAAAACGGCAATGGATCTTCAGTTACATTATTGAGTGCGGGCTCAATATCTAATCCTTTTTTACTGTTATTAGGTTGTAATTCAAAATTATCAGGTGATGGTACAGCCTGATTATTATCACCATTTGGATTACCAACCCTTATAGGTGGAGGAGTAACAGGATTTGGATTTGTATACTCAGAGTTACCAACATAAGAATTTTGATTTGAATAAGATGAATTTCCTACATATGAGTTTTGATTCATATAATTAGATTGATTGTTTTGAGGTTGGTTATACCCTTGATGATTATATGAAGGTGATGAAGACGATGTAGTTGAAAAATTTTGTTGACTATTATTTTGATTTCTGGAACCTAGCAACTGTAATTCAGAAGCTTGAATTTCTGTTACATATCTCTTGATTCCTTGCTGATCATCATAAGATCTTGTTCTTATCTTACCTTCAACATAAATAGGTGCACCTTTTACAACGTAATCTCTTGCTATTTCTGCTAATCGCCCCCAAAAAACAACTCTGTGCCACTCTACACGCTCTTGAATATTTCCTTGAGCATCTTTAAAAGATTCATTAGTAGCTAAAGAAACAGTTGCAACTGACACACTACCTGACGGCAAAACTCTAAAGTCTGGGGCTGCAGCCACATTACCTAATAAAATTACTTTATTAACTCCACGAGCCATATAAAAATTCTCCTAATACCAAGTTGAAACACAAAACGATAACATAAAATTCTCAAAAATTTCAACCAACATGTATATAATATTCATTATTTAATCATTATGCAATATTTTTTTAGCTACATAATAAGGACTAATAATCTATGAACAAATTTATAAATATTAAAGGAGCAAAAACTCATAATTTAAAAAATATTAACATATCAATTCCTAAATATAAATTTTGTGTAATAACAGGTCTTTCGGGCTCAGGAAAATCATCTCTTGCCTTTGATACTATTTATGCAGCTGGGCAAAGAAAATATGTCGAGTCTCTATCGGCATATGCTCGACAATTCTTACAACTTATGGATAAACCAGATGTCGATTATATTGACGGATTATCTCCTGCTATATCTGTTGAGCAGAAATCAACATCTCATAATCCAAGGTCTACTGTGGGTACCACAACCGAAATTTATGACTATCTTCGACTACTTTATGCTCGCATTGGTGAAGCAAAGTGTCCTGACCACAATATTACACTTAAACCCAAAACTATAAAACAAATCATAGATGAAATACTAAAAACAAAATTGTCAAAAAAAATAATGATTTTATCCCCTGTTGTAAGAAATCAAAAGGGGAGTTTTAAAAATTTATTCGATAAGTTTTTAAAAGAAGGATTTATAAGGGGGAGAATTGATAAAGAAATAACAGAACTTTCATCAGCTCCAATTTTATCACCACAAAAAAAGCACAATATTGATATAATTATAGATAGATTACGAGTTACAGATTCTGAAGAAACTTTATCTAGGTTATCTGACTCTATCGAATTGGCTACATCCCTTACAAATGGCTTGGTATGTATAACTGAATTTAACGAAGATAATTCTGACGTAATTTATTCTACAACTTATGCTTGTCCTTTATGTGATTATTCTATTCCACCTTTAGAACCAAATAATTTTTCTTTTAATAATCCAAATGGAGCATGTAGTACATGTGCAGGATTAGGTATTCAAGAAATTATTGAACCAAACTCAGTCATTAATGATGAGAGTTTATCACTTGCTCAAGGCGCTATTAAAGGCTGGGGTATAGATTCATCTTATAGTTTCTCTATCATTGAAGCTTTAGCAAAACATTATAATTTTTCAATAAACACACCTTTTAAAGATTTAAGCGATGATATAAAAAATCTTATTTTTTATGGAACAAAAGGTGAAAAAATTAAAATATTTATGACATATAATTCATCAATAACATCTAAAGAAACTCCATTTGAGGGAATAATTCCTAGATTAAAAAGAAGATACACAGAAGCAACCACCATACAAAAAGATGAATACAAAAAATATCTTACAACTGTAACGTGTCCTTGTTGCCAAGGAGATAGATTAAATAAACCTTATAGAAATGTATTCATTAACAACATCTCTCTTCCTAAACTTGTTTCCCTAACAATAGCTGACAATTTAAAATTTTTTAATGAATTACCTAAATATTTAACGCCTGTTGAAAATCAAATAGCAGAAAAAATTGTTAAAGAAATAAAAGAAAGGCTCCAGTTTTTAGTTAATGTTGGTCTTGATTATTTAAATCTGAATAGAATGTCTGAAACATTATCAGGCGGAGAATCCCAAAGAATACGTCTAGCTAGTCAAATAGGATCAGGTTTAACTGGTGTAATGTATGTTTTAGACGAACCTAGCATCGGACTTCACCAAAGCGACAACGATAAGTTACTAGATACACTAAACAAACTAAAGGATTTAGGGAATACATTGATTGTTGTTGAGCATGATGAGGATACCATTAGGCAAGCTGACCATATTATTGATATTGGACCAGGTGCTGGAATATATGGTGGAGAAATAGTTGCTCAAGGTAATTACGAAGATATTATTAATAATCAAAATTCTATAACAGGAATGTATTTATCCCATAAATTAACAATACCGATTCCCAAAAATAGAAAATCAAGTAATAAATTTATTAAACTAAAAGGTGCAAAACTTAATAACTTAAAGAATATTTCAGTATCAATACCATGCGGAATATTTACATGTGTAACAGGTGTTTCTGGTTCTGGTAAATCAACTCTTGTCAATGAAACAATATATCCACTAATCGCAAACAAAAATAAAACACTTTCTTTAAAAAATTTAAAAATTTGTGATTCTATAGAAGGTTTAGAATACATAGACAAAGTAATAAATATTGATCAAAGTCCTATAGGAAGGACACCTAGATCAAACCCTGCTACTTACATAGATTTATTTACATCTATAAGAGAACTTTTTTCAAAAACAAATGAAGCAAGAGCCAAAGGATATAACGTAAGTAGATTTTCTTTCAATGTAAAAGGCGGTAGATGTGAAGCATGTCAAGGTGAAGGACTTATAAAAATAGAAATGAATTTTTTACCAACAGTATATATAACTTGTGATGAATGTAAAGGTAAACGATACAATCAAGAAACTTTAAAAATAACATATAAAAATAAGAATATTAGTGAAGTTTTGGATATGGATGTTAAAACAGCATTAGATTTTTTTAGTGCTATTCCAAATATCAAAAAAAAATTAGAAACTCTTTGCGAAGTTGGGCTTTCTTATATAAAATTAGGGCAATCCGCAACGACTTTTTCAGGTGGAGAGGCTCAACGTATAAAACTAGCAAAAGAACTTTCTAAAAAAGATACTGGTAATACTTTTTACATATTAGATGAACCCACAACAGGACTACATTTCCATGATGTGAATCAACTCCTAACTGTTCTTCTAAAATTAAGAGATAAAGGTAATACAATTCTAGTAATTGAACATAATTTGGATGTTATAAAAACTGCTGACTACATTATCGATCTCGGACCAAAAGGTGGAGTAAATGGTGGAGAAGTTGTAGCTATAGGTACTCCAGAAGACGTTGCAAAATGTTTGGATTCTTACACTGGAAAATATTTAAAAAAATACTTAAGTGATGGAAAGATATAAATGACATATATATTAAAAGATACTGAAATGAATGCTGCACTATCATTGAATGCAGAATACAGATATTTTCATTTTTTAATTAACGCGAAGAAAGGTTTAGATGTATTTATTTTGCAAAATAACAATGAACCATTATTTTTAACGACTGATAATGACGAAGATGTACTACCTATTTGGTGCCATGAAAATTATGCTCAACGTTATGCAGAAAATAACGACGTTGCAAAAGGATACTCACCGAAATCTGTATCTTTAGCCCTATTCCTTGAAACTTGGCTTCCTCATTTAAAGTCTAACAACATTGATTTGGCTATTTTTCCAGTAGGAAATGCAGACTGTAATATAGTATCATCGGACGAATTACTTCAAGATTTTAATAAAGATAAATAATAAAAATGTGCCTATATAAATATAGGCACATTTTTTTACAAATCCATGTTATTTGGTATATATCCTAAATATTGAGTAAGTTTTTTCTCCAAAGTATTCACATCTACTCCAGATCTAATAGAATAACTCTCTAATTGATCTCTCAAAATACCATTAACTGAGAAATATTTACTTTTTTCATTAGCAAAAATATATGCTGATACAGAACTTACTGGATACATCATATCATTTTCAGTTAAATGTAAACCTATATTATTTTCTACATCAAGCATATCCCATATCTTTCGTTTTTCTGAATGAACAGGGCATGAAGGATAACCAAACGCAGGTCTTATTCCATAATATTCTTTGTTCTTGACTAAATCATCATAACTTTCGTTGCTATATCCCCAATATTCGGTTCTAATTATGAAATGAATATATTCTGTTGCTGCTTCTGCTAGTACATCAGCTACAGTTTGCACTAGCATAGATTTATACATATCGCCAATGGATGAATATTTATCAACATACTTATCAACATTAATTCCTGCATTAATAGCCATAAGTCCTATGTAATCAAGATCGTCTACAAAATCTGATAATGATAAGTTGGTATTTTCTGATTGTTCCGATTGATCTATTTGATTTCTCAAAAAGTTTAAAACATAATTACCCTTTTCTGTTGATATTTCTAAATCATCCACTGAAATCTTTTTTGATTTAAATATTCCAAAAACTGATTTTATTTTTACATCACCAGAAATAAAAATTGACTCTAATATTTCTTGTGCATTATTGAAAAGTTGATAACTCGCATCATCAGCTGAAATATTTTCAATACAAAAATTCTTAAAATCCCCTTTTAATCCCCAAATATTAAAAAAAGTTTTCCAAGAAATCAATGGTATCATTTTTCTAATATCAACATCTAATACTTTTACACCTAAAAATTTTGGAACATAAGATTTGTATTTAGTAAAATCTAACGATAATTTTCTACTTACTGCATCTTCATAGCTTACGGTTTTTAATTTGGAATATTTTATTTCATAAAAATGCCTTTCTAAAGCATATTCTTGCTTTAATTTTCTTATAAATGACTCCCTTAAGTCTTCAGACAATAAATTTTGAGCAATTGTAACTGCTTTGCTTGCATTATTAACATAAACTATAGGATAAGAATATTCTTTTTCTAATACTACAGCTGTATGAGCTTTAGATGTTGTTGCACCACCTATCATTATTGGTATATTTAATCCGTGCTTTTCAAACTCTTGAGCAATATGTTTCATTTCATCTAATGAAGGGGTAATTAAACCTGACAACCCAACTAAATCAACATTTTCTTTTACAGCAACTTCGATAATTTTTTCACATGGTACCATTACACCAAGATCAATAATTTCATAGTTATTACACTGTAAAACAACAGAAACAATGTTTTTTCCTATATCATGAACATCACCCTTCACTGTTGCTAATAAAATTTTTCCCTTAACATTACTATTGTGTTCTACATTAATGATAAAAGGTTGTAAGAAGCTAACCGCTTTTTTCATAACTCTGGCAGATTTTACTACCTGTGGAAGGAACATCTTTCCAACTCCAAATAAATCTCCTACCTTATTCATACCTTTCATGAGCGGGCCTTCAATAATATCTATTGCTCGAGAATAAATACTTCTAGCCTCATCAACATCATGTTCTATAAACTCATCAACCCCCTTTACTAAGGCATATTCTATTCTATCGTCTACTGTTTTATTTCGCCAACTTAAATCTTGCTCATTTTTTTGTACTTTATTTAAAGAACATCCATTTTTATAAAATTCGGCAACACTAAGTAATTCATCAGCAGCAGTCGGTGTTTTATTTAAAACAACATTCTCCACTTTTGTTCTCAAATCTAGAGGTATTTCATCATAAATAGTTAACATTCCAGGATTAACAATCCCCATATCCATACCGCTCTTTATTGCATAGTATAAAAAAACGGAATGTATAGCTTGTCTTATTGGCTCATTGCCTCTAAAAGCAAAAGATACATTAGATACCCCGCCAGAAATTTTTGCATAAGGTAGCTTTGATTTAATTTCCTTAACAGCATTTATAAAATCTACTGCATAATTATCATGTTCAGGAATTCCTGTTGCAATAGCAAAAATATTAGGATCAAATATTATATCTTCAGGCATAAAATTAACTTTATCAACAAGTAATTTGTATGCTCTAGAACATATTTCAATTTTTCTAATATAGGTATCAGCTTGACCATGCTCGTCAAAAGCCATAACCACCACTGCAGCTCCGTATTTCTTTATTAATTTTGCATGTTCAATAAAAATTTCTTCACCTTCTTTTAAAGATATAGAATTAACTATAGATTTTCCTTGAACACTTTGTAATCCAGCTTCTATAACATCCCATTTAGATGAATCTATCATAATAGGAACTTTTGAAATATCAGGCTCTGAAGCTATTAAATTCAAAAATTTAACCATACATGCTTTTGAATCTATTAAAGCTTCATCCATATTTACATCTATGATTTGTGCTCCATTTTCAACTTGCAACCTAGCAATACTTAGAGCTTCATCAAAATTATTTTCTTTTATTAATCGTTTAAACTTGGCACTACCTGTTACATTTGTTCTTTCACCAACATTAATAAAGAGTGAACCTTCTCCAATGTTAAGAGGTTCTATACCACTTAATCTGCATATATGATTATTTGTCTTTTTAGTTCTTGGTTTTATGCCATGCACAGCATCAGATATCATTCTTATGTGTTCTGGTGTCGTACCACAGCAACCTCCAACAATATTTAATAATCCTTGTGTCGCCCAATCTTTAATATACTTAGCCATATCTGATGGAGATAAATCATACCCCCCCATAGCATTCGGTAAACCTGCATTTGGATGTGCAGAAACATAGTACTCAGAAATTGCGCTTAAATCATGAATATATTGTGTTAACTCTTGAGGTCCTAACGCACAATTTAACCCAATACAAAGAGGATTAATATGCCTTACAGAGTTATAAAAAGCTTCTAAACTCTGACCTGATAAAGTGCGACCCGAAGCATCAACAATCGTACCAGAAATCATTACAGGAATTTTTATATTAAGCTCTTCTTCTACTAAAGTAATTGCAAATATTGCAGCCTTTGCATTTAAGGTATCAAAAATGGTTTCAATCATTATTAAATCTGCACCACCATCAACTAAACCTTGTACAGCAATTTTATAGCCTCCTGCTAACTCATTGAATGTAACATTTCTTACACTTGGATCTGTTACATCAGGAGAAATAGAACACGTTCTATTTGTTGGCCCCAAAACACCAATTACAAACCTTGGCTTATCATCTGTAGAATACTCAGTTGCTATCGATTTTGCTATTTTTGCAGATTCATAATTAATTTTATAACATAAATCAGCTAAATTATAGTCACCTAAAGGAATTGGAGAAGCATTAAAACTGTTAGTTTCTATAAAATCAGCTCCTGCTTCTAAATAAAGTTTATGGATATTAGAAACAATCTCAGGTTTTGTTAATGACAAAATATCATTACATCCTTTTAAATCTACTTTACTATCTTTGAATATATTCCCTCTAAAATCACTTTCAGAAAGATTATAGCTTTGAACTAGTGTTCCAAAACCACCATCTAAAACTAAAATTCTTTTAGATAATAAACTATTCAATACTTTTTCTTCAACCATAAAAATTAAATCCTAGTAAATAACTACACGCTTCTCTGCTCAGTGAAATCGTATGGAGTTGTTTGATACAAATAATAATTTAACCAATTTGCAAATAATAAATAACCATGACTACGCCATGAACAAATTGGAATAATAGAAGGATCATCTTTAGGATAATAATTTACAGGAAGCTTAGGATTTAAATTAGCATTTAAATCCCTTCTATATTCATTATCCAAAGTATTAGCATCATACTCAGGATGACCCGTAACATAAACCTGTCTTCTATCTGATGACACAGCTAAATAAACACCAGCTATATCAGAGTATGCAAGAATTTCCAAGTCTGTATTATCTTCAATAAATTTACACTCAAAATTTGCATAGCGAGAATGAGGTGCCAAAAATGTATCATCAAAACCACGAATTAATGGATCAGGTGATGATGACTTTATATGACTATAAACTCCTGAAAGCTTTTCTGATCTTGTTATTTTAGGTAGGTCATAAAAAATATTTAAAGCCGCTTGAACAGCCCAACAACTAAACCAAGTGCATGTTACATGAACTTTTGACCACATAACTATTTCTTTCAAGGTATCCCAATACTTAACTTCTTCAAAAGGAACTTTTCCTAAAGGTGCTCCAGTTATAATTAAACCGTCATAATATTTATCTTTAACCTGCTGAAAACTTTGATAAAAAGTATCCAAATGTGCTTTAGGAGTATTTTTAGAAACATGGTCATCTATTCTCAACAAATCTACAACTACTTGAAGAGGTGTATTTGAAAGCTTTCGCAAATACTGAGTCTCTGTTTCGATTTTTTTAGGCATTAAATTAAGAATAAGCACATGTAAAGGTCTTATATCCTGATGAACAGCTCTAGAATCAGTCATTATAAAAACTTTTTCTGCTGTTAAAATATTTGCAGCAGGCAATGCATCTGGTATTTTTATTGGCATTATTCACCTCATTAAATCATATCAATTTAGTATCAATAAAAAAGCACTACAATAAAAGTAGTGCCTATCATGAAAAAATGAAAACTAATTTAAGGCTTGTGCAATCTCGTTGAGTGAATTTTCAAATTCCTCACCCGAATTATTCTTGAATACGAATACATCACCTATATCAGTCGGCATATTAAAATTGCATCTCGAAATATATTCATCCCAATTTGCAAGTTTCCACGTATCACGACTAGAATTGCGTTCAATCATTCTTCTATGACATGTTTCTGGTGAAGTTTCAACCCAAACCAAGAATAAACGAGCTCCAATTTTTTCTAATTTATTCCTCAAATCAGCAATATATTTTGGGTCGCGAATTTCGCGAGTAAATGGTGCATTGATTAACACATTATCTTCATACTCTAATGCTTCAAATGCCAAATCAAGAACAGCATAATATTCATAATCACGAATATTTTCTTCAAAAAAATCGGAACTTCTATTATACTCTTGATTTGCAACCGCAAAGATCTGTTTTGATAAAACTATCAATGTATCTTTATCCAAATATACAACATGATCTAATTTTTTAGCAATAGCCTTTGAAACATAAGTTTTACCACATGCTGGTGGGGAGGTTACAAGAATTAAACTTTTCATAAAATTGGTCACTATGTAATACTTTAATTAATATCTATTAGTATTGTAATAACTACTGTTAAAACAAGACACCGAACATCATTGATATTATATACTTTTAAAAAAAGATAATCAAAAAAAACTAAAGAAATACAAACAAAAAAGGAGCTAAAAGCTCCTTCGTGTATAAAATTAGTGGCGGAACGGACGGGA
>JBJFGR010000149.1:0-5442 GCA_051892875.1 Succinivibrionaceae bacterium | reverse complement strand
ACTCTTATTTTTACTAATCAGCTAATATTTTTTCTAATTCATCTACAGTAATAAATTCATAGCCTTTACATTGGTTTACATATCTAGTAAAGATATCATATGGTGATAGATTCTTATCAAAGATATAGTTATACTGTTGGAACTTATCATCTACCTCTTTATTTTTTTGTACAGTTTCTTTAAATCCAATATCTGTAGCATCTATTACAACATTGAAGTTAGTTTTATAATATCTCTTTAAGATAGAAACATTGTCATTATATTCATCGAATTTCACTTTAACAAAATCTATACCAGATTGTCTGAGTGAATTAATATAAGCAATAATCTCATTAGGATCACAGTTAATCATATTATCTAGATTAATAGTATCATATCTGAAAGATTCTATTTCATTTAGATTTACATAGTATTGATCTGTATCTAGATTATGAAGTAAAGTTAAGAATCCCTTAGTTTGTTCTTCTCCAAATTGCCATCTTAATGGACTTCCTGAATAGTATATATGATTTTCATAACATTTTGCTATGTGTACATGTCCACATATTATCGGACCTCTACAATTACCAAAACATCTTAAATCAAATACAGGAGCTTTGATACTATTTAAGTCCACTTGATTACATCCGAATATAGCATTCTTGATAGTACCATGCATTACTACTCCATCATAATATCCTGAATAGAATAACTTGTCTGCATAATAATCATAACCCATATTATATTCTTCTGGAATACATAATACTCTTTTACCTTTTATTGATTCAAAACCTATATGCTCTACAATTCTAATATCTACTGTTCCTATATAATGATAGAATAGCTTTAATTGATTAGCATCATGAGACGCTGTTCCATGTAATATTACTAATGTAGCATTGTTTTTTCTACATAGTTGTACTACTTGATCTATAAACATAGATGCATACATAACCACATCTGAATTAGACATATACTTATGATGAAATATATCTCCATTGATATAAAAAACATCGAATCTTAATGATTCGATTCTGTTTATCATTTCTTTCATCAGAATCTCATATTGGATTCTTGGGTCCATTGCCCCGAAGTGCAAATCTGCTGTGTGTATTTCTATTAGAGTTCCTCTCATTTTATAATAACTTCCTTTCGTGGGATATTTACAGAGAAGTTATTTTTGAAGTAAATTTCAAGTATTACTAATCAAACAACTCATCTATAAAAATAAACTAGAGAGCTTGATATAAGCTCTCTAAACTTAAATTCGCAAATTATATCACGATTATATATTATTGATTTGAAAAGATACTTAATCTCTAAATGCGCATTTATAAATATTTTAATATATGAAAGGAAATGATTTTTATGACGAATATTACTGAACACGAAGCAGATATCAACTCTGCATTCGATAAGATGGCAGCTAGATTAGCTAGAATGAGAGAAGCTAACAAGAAAGCTCTAGCAGATATCCAATCTCAAATCGATGCTTTCGATGCTACCCCAGATGAACTCTTGGAACAAGATGCATCTTTATTTATGATGCCTGACCAAGATGCTGACGATATGACTGTAGTTTCTGGTGACGGAATTAAGAGAGGTAAGAATGTACCTGAAGATACTCCTAGTGTTTTTCAACAACCTTATTCTGAACAACCTCAAAATGCATATAATAGCCGTCAAAATGAGTATACAACTCAAGGTTTCCAATGTCAAGTTCCACTTGGAAACAATACTAATATTGGTAGTTACAATTACTACCAACAACCATATTATGGATATAATAATATGGTCAATACAGCTCCAGGATACAATACTGGATATGGTTACCAGCAACAAAGTAACTATTACTATCAACCTCAACAAAAGGTTTATGGCGGAGATGAAGCGTTAAAACGTTTATTCCCACGTAGAAACCAACAGCAACAACCATATTATGGTTGTTACAATAACTACACAAACTTCTATCAACAACCATATTATGGTTATCAAAATTCTCCTACACCTGTAGCTAATATGCCAGCTGAAATGTTTAATAGAGCACCTAGTATGTTTGACAACTTAGACCCTATTAGATTCTATAATATTAATATAAACCAATTTTATTCTCGAGAAGAATTGGATGAATATATTAAGAGTCTAGAAGAAAGAAGAAAACAGTGTTTAGATGCTCAAGTATACATCATGAAGATGCGTTATTGTAGAGGCTTGGATGGAGAAGAATATGAAAACGCCTGTAGTGAAATAGATAAGAGATATGGTTTTGTATCATTAGCAGACCTTGCAAAGAAAAGGAAAGAATATGAAGAAGCTGAAAAGAAAAGAGCTTATGATGAAGCCAAAGCTAATGGTGAAATAGACTTACTTCATAGTGAAGAAGATTATACTGGTTATGACCTTAACGGTGTTAGAAGAGTTAGAACAACTTTAAAATTCAAACTCTATGACGAAGAGACTGGTGAATTGATTGGAGAATCTTCTCCAGCTGACCCTGAAACTGGTTATAGAATCTTGAAGTATAACTATCAAGATGATGTAAGGCAACAACAAGTATGGGAAAATTGGAATAAACAAGTCCAAGATAGTGAAAGAAGAAGACAACAAATTCAAGCAGCTTTTGCTAAGTTACACGAACATGCTGAAAAGACTTACAATAAGTACGAGACTGCTGAGGAACAATTAGATGCTTGGTATAATCAAGTTGTTGTAGAACCTGGTAAGAAAGCTTATCAAGCTTGGAAAATGAATAGACTTTGGGATAAGAACAAATGGAAGAATTCATTGAAGAGTAATGGTATCAATAACGATATCAAATTTTCTAATACTTCGACAGCGTTCTTTAGTAATTACAATTTAAAGGCTCAGTTAGCGAAAGCTCAACAATTATATACAGTTGAAGAATTAGACAACAATAAGCAATTGACGTCTATACTTCAAAAAGACTATGATATAAGACGTCAGAAATTTTTAGGAAATATTATGAAAGGAGATTGTACATCTAATGTAAGTTTAATGCAAGACAACGGCACTGAAGTAAAATATCATACTCCTATAGATAGCATCAAAGTCGGAGAAAATGAAATAATATCTTGGGATAATCCTGAGGCATTTCTCCCTGGCGGAGAGGATATACCTCTTCCAGTAGTCACTAAAAGGACTGTAACTCATGGAGTTTTAAGTGATGAAGAACTTCAAGAAGTAATTAATAGACCTGGTGGTATAGTTACTGAAGAGGAATTAAGAGAATTCGATGCAGCAGCTCCATTTTAATTGAGAGGTGGTGATATGAAAGTGAATATTAATAAACTGCTTAAGTTGATGAAATCTCCAAAACCAGTTCTTGAAAAAGAAGATGCTGATTATGGATACAGAGCTATGTATGATGCTATGCAAGTCAATCCTTTGTATAGTTATTTTACACAAGAAGATATTGATAGAATCAGAGAAATAGCTCTATCTGCTGATATAAATGCCAATCCTGCTGAGAAATATAGAAGACTCAAAGCTATTATGGAGCCAAGAGGATTCTATTTTATTGGTGGTGGTACAAATCGTAGGGCATATGCTTGCCGTTACGACCCTAGAGTTGTAGCTAAAGTTGCAACTGATAGTGTCGGTATAAGTAATAATAAGAGAGAGCTAGTTAATCAAAACGTACTCAAACCTTATTGCTCTAAGATATTTGAAGTTTCACCTTGTGGAACTTTGGCTATAATTGAAAGAGTCAATCCAATAAAGACTCAAGCGGAATTTCAAACTATAGCTGATGAAGTATTCGATGTTCTAGAATTTAAAATACGTGGTAATAATATTGGTATGGAAGATATAGGACGTAGAAGCTTTAAAAACTGGGGAGTCAGAACTGGTTATGGTCCAGTTCTACTAGATTACCCTACCATGTATGTAATAGACAAAAAACGTGCATTCTGCTGTGCTAGAACCAAATCTGGTGATTATTGTAATGGGCCCCTACAATATGATGATGGATTTGATAATATTGTTTGTTCATACTGTGGTGCAAAATATATGTCTAAATCAATCGCAAAGACTGATGGAGACAAAATATCCGAATTACTATACTCAGCTTCTGGGTATAAAGATTATAATTGTTTAAATAAGAAAGGAAATGATGGTATTATGAAAATGAAACTTCACGATTTAGAAACAGGTGTTATTCAAGAATTCGATTTTGAAAAGAATACTTGTAAATATATCAACACTGAAATTAAGAAGCAAGATAACTTAGAGTCTACATCTAACTCTACTAAGAATAAACCTCTTAAGGTTAATCTTAAGGATTTAGATAATGAAGAAGAAAAGAAACAATCAGAACCTAAAGTTCCTGTTTCTAATACTACTTCAAAAGAGGATTCTGAAGAATCTAGTAGTAAGGCTAGAAATGCTGCAGATAGACTAGCTAAGAACTTAGACGATTTGACTAAAACTAGTTCCGATGAAGAGTCTGTAATTTGTACTTTTTTAAATTACATGATTAATACACTTCATCATGATGATACTAATATGGATTGGTTAGATATGAACTACGAGCTATGCAAAAATATCGAAAATTATATGGATATCTTGGCTGCTCTAATCAACTATCTTAAGAAAGTTAGGGATTACTCAAAATTAGAAGATTACTGTGATAGTGATGGAGATGTGTTCCTCTATAGTCCTGTTGCTGATTCTATAGATGTAGTAACTAACATTATTCACGATTTAGGTCTAGCTATATCTAGCAATTCTACTACTGCTGATATCGATATTCTAAAGTTCTACTTTGAGAAATCAAATAAGAAATATATCAGTCAGGCCCATTGCTACAATAGTAGAGCTCAAGAAGATAAATTAGCTTGTGAAGATATTATTTTACAATCTATTGAAAACGGAGTAATTAGACAGGTAATTATGAGAGATGATTCTTCCGATGGAAATAAAGATACAGAAGATGATAAAAACAATAATATTGTTTCAGAAAATACTTCTGCTCAAGTTCAACAGGAAGAACAATCTAAACCTGAATCAGAAGAGGATAACGATGAATCTGATGAGAATGATGATATCAATATGACAGATATTGATATGGAGTCTATAATTGTCTTGATTCCTTATTCTAATGGTCAGAAAGTTGCAAGAGCTACTTTATCAGAGTTTACTCAATTACTTTGTAATACCGCTCCTGTTAAAGCTGCAGAATTCTTGGGTAAAAATATAGAGTTAGTATGCGCTTTTCGTGATTATATTACCACAGAAAAAGCTGATGAGCTTCTTGTTGAGGAGAATATAGATTTAAGTGCTATGACTAAGCATTCTTTTACCCCACCAACATTGGAAAAAGAGCCTGTCAATACTAAATCAGATAATCATGTAAAACCTAAAAAGAAAGTTCCTAAGAACTTCAATAATATTGCTCCACCAAAACAAGATAGTGATTTGAGCAAGTTCTAAGTTATATATAAT
>JBJFGR010000148.1:0-95939 GCA_051892875.1 Succinivibrionaceae bacterium | reverse complement strand
TGTCAACTCATTAAAGTGATATAGTGTACTGTATATTTGTGCATGGAATTTAAGTATTAAGAATTATTGATATAGTAATTTCAAATTTACACCTAAATTCTTATAAATATAACGATGAAAACCTTGAACAATACATTATCTATATTCTAACTATATGCTGTAATAAGACTATATTTATTATGCTTATACCTTAAGTTATATGATTTAAAAATACTATTGCTTCTGTTATGGTATTAACAAAGAAAAAATCCCAAAATGAAAATGTCTTAAAAGGGCAAAATGAAAATGATGCTTTTGGATATAACATACCTTTGTTTGAAAATATAAGGTATATTTTATAAGATTTGATAGAAAAGAATTACTCAAATCATACTTAATAATTATTATCAGTATTAAGACGAGCCAACAAAGTAAAAGTTGGCACAGTGGAATACAGACCTCTTAACATGAATCCATTCCAACAAAATAAACTGAAACAACTTTTTTTAGTAGCTTATTTATGTGCTTTAAACAGCAATGCGGTAGGCCTAAAAAAGTATATGGTACCATTATGGGGTATGTTTAATTCAAAGTAATACTTTTTTTGCAAGACCTATACTTTCAAAATAGTTTTTAATTTCATCTATATATAATTTAGCCATTTTACTCATTATGTGATTCTTTTTTATTATATAGCCTATTTTCATAGAGTCTGAATACTCTTCTTCTTCATTCATAAGAGGTATGGCTATATAATTTCCACCGTTTAAATCTTCAGATATAATACCTGAGCATAAAGTAAATCCATATAGTTCTTTCATGAGATTAAGCATAGTAGCTCTGTCATTTACTTTTATAGTTCTTAAGTATTCTTTTGTCGAATATATTTCTTCTGCAAAATAAAATGAAGTTGAATCCCCTTGTTCAAAAGATAGAGATGGATATTGTTCTAATTCTTTAAAAGATACTTGCTTCTTTTTTGCAAGGGGGTGTTTTTTATAAAGATACACGTAGATTTCACATTCTATTATTGGGTAAAATAATAAGTCATATGAATTTAGTATCTTTTGGATAAAGTTCTTATTGAAATTTGATATGTATATTATGCCAATTTCACTTTTTAGAGTGTTAACATTTGTAATAACTTCTTTTGTTTTAGTTTCTCTAATTGCAAATTCGTATTGTGTAGTATCGAATTTTTTTACCATTGCAACAAATGATTTAACAGCAAATGAGTAATGTTGGGTAGATATTCCAAATTTTTTCTTTATGGTGTTATTTTTACCGTATTTTGATAGCAATTCTTCATATTGATTAAATAATTGTCTAGCATATGTTAGATATTCAATTCCTTCATTGGTCAATGCAACTCCTTTACCTGACCGATAGAAGATTGTAATTCCTAATTCTTTTTCTAATTCTTGTATTGCATTAGAAAGGCTAGGTTGAGAAATATAAAGCAATTGAGATGCTTTATTAAAAGAACCAGATTCAGCAACGGCTATTACATATTTAATTTGTGTTAATGTCATTTTGATCCTATTGTTGTTGTTCGCAAACTGTAATTTCTAATTCTGTCATTTTATTATATCTAATAATTTCTAATTTAACTGTTGTTCCCGGTTGAGAATTAGCAATAATTTCCATTGCTTGCTTTGTGTTTTCTATAGTTTCATCATTAATTTTTTTTATTATATCATTGATTTGTAATGCATTGAATGATGGACCATATGGGTCAATACTATTTATTATAATACCTTGAATTGATCCATTTATTTGGTAATCATGAGCAGTTATACCGAGATAACCTCTAATTACTCTTCCTTCTTTGATTATAGAGTTCATTATATGAAGAGCAAGCTTATGAGGAATAGCAAAACTAATTCCATAAGTGTTTTCGTTATTATTGGTTAATGTTGCTGTATTAATGGCAACAAATTCACCGTTTGTATTTATTAAAGCACCTCCTGAATTACCAGCATTTATTGGGGCATCAGTTTGAATTAATTCTTGAATTCCTACAGATAAATCCATAGTATTATATTTAGTAAGTCCTGAACCTGTCCTACCTATAGCACTAATAATACCATGGGTAATTGTTTGACCCAAATTATGGGGATTCCCTATGGCAAGAACAACATCCCCTAAACGAGGTTCCATTTTTTCATTAATAGCTATAGCTGGAAATTCTTTATCAGGGGATGTTATTTTTAGGACTGCGAGATCTGTTCTCTTATCTGTTCCAACAATTTTGGGATAATAAATACTACCGTCTCGTAATTGAACAGCTATTGTATGTGAAGATAAGTAATTTAATATAACATGTAGATTTGTTAAAATATATCCGTCTTTACTCATAATTATACCTGATGCAGATGAAATGAGTTCATTAGTAGTATTGTCTTTTACAGATATATTCACAACAGAGTTTGCACTTTTTGATATAGCATAGTTGTAACCATTGGGAGTGTTTATGGTTTTTATTGAAAATTGTACTATTAATATAACTATTGCTATTACTAATCCTATTATAATTGATTTTAAATATGTGTATATCATAAAATTATCCGAAAATTAAGTTTTTAATTTGTTTATATTTCTCTATAAATTATATCATTATCATAAGGATAGAGGATTTTAAATATAAAAAATAGAAATTATATATCAGATTAATTTAGGTTATATAAAATCATTTTAGATAGGTCTTATCAATATTTTTTCTGATATACATAGAGTATATAGACAAATAGAGTTTGAGATTAGAGTGTTGAGGATATTATGTAGTTATTAAAAAGTAAAGGATTTAGACAGTATATAATCTAAATCCTTTGAAGTTTGCATGATTTATGTGCTAATTAGTAGTTTCTTGTTATGTATACAGTTGTATTACCCCTCAAAATTTTTAATGCAATAAATTTTGAATTTGTAGATAAAGCTTTTGACAAATCGTTAGTGTTTTTTATAGTTTTTTTATTTACTTCAACGATTATATCACCTTTTTTGATATTTAATCTATAAGCAGGAGAGTTTGTTTTTACATCTGTTACTTCAACGCCATTACCATTATTTTTAAAAGAAGCACCTTCAATTATTGTATTTTTGTAGTCTAAAACTTGAATATTACTGTCGGAATCGAGAGTTGCATTAAGTTCTATTTGGTTGCCATTTCTAAAAATACCAAGTTTAACATTTGCTCCAGCTCCTAAAGTTGCTATTTTTGCTCTAAGCTGACCAAAATTTGAAATTGGTACACCATTAATAGTATTTATGATATCGCCTGGTTTTATACCTGCTTTATCAGCGGCACTATCTTTTTGTACTTCGTTAACAAAAGCTCCATTTACATTTTTGTATTCGAAATTTTTTGCTAATTCTTCAGTAACTTCTGAACCTAATATACCTAATAAACCTCGTTTTATAGAACCATGGTCTAATAGTTGTTTCAATATAGATTTAATCATATTTGATGGAATAGCAAACCCGATACCTATATTACCACCAGAATTACCTAGTATTGCTGTATTTATACCTATAAGTTCTCCTTTTAAGTTTATTAACGCACCACCTGAATTGCCTGAATTTATAGCGGCATCAGTTTGTATAAAGTTTTCATAATTTTCAATATTTAATCCAGATCTTCCAAGAGCACTAATTATACCTGAAGTAACTGTTTGTCCTAATCCAAAAGGATTGCCAATAGCAATTGCAAAATCACCGACTTTTAAATTATCAGAATTTGCAAAAGGTATTTCTGTTAAATTAGAAAAATCTTTAAGTTGAAGTAATGCAAAGTCTGTTTGTCGATCTTCTCCCTTTTTTTCAGCTAAAAAAGTTCTTCCATCGTGGAGAGTTATTTTAATTTCATTAGCACCATCTATAACATGAAAGTTTGTTATTACATAACCCTTATCTTTATCGATAATAACACCAGATCCTAATGCTGAAAAAGCTCTTTCCTTTGGTATATCAGGCATAAAAAATCTAAATTGTTCAGGTATCATGATATCGTTATTGATAGTTTTTTTCCCGTTTACAGAAATATTAACTACAGCTGGTATAACCTTTTCTACTAATGGAGCTAAAGAAGGGACACCATCTCGTGTATTAGAGAAATCTTGAATTATCGGTGTTACATCTGCATAAGAATTTTGAACACAACAGAGTGAAATAGCCAAAGATAAAATACATAATGATTTATTTTTTCTCATAATAAAGTCTCTGAATTAATAATTAAAATAAAATCTATCAGTAAATAAGACAAGCAATTATATTAAAAGTTCACAAAATTTAAAGATGTTAACAGTGGAAGCATTAAAAACTAAAATGCATACTTAAGAGCTTTTATATGATTTTGATTGTTTATTGTTTTAATTTAAAGTATGCATTTATAAAACTAATTATAATAAAAGTTTATGATTTTTTATCTAATGGAGCAGTTTCATTATCTTTATCTTTATCGTTATGAGAATTACCAGTTTCACGATTTATTTTTTTATCTGATGTATGGAATTGAAAAGAGGTTGAAGGGAAGATTTTTTCAGAATGTTGATTCATATATTTTGCATAATTGTAAAAGGAAGAATCTAATTGTTCAAAAAGATTGGAAGCTCCACTAAAAAATTCAGAAAGAATTCTTTTTTGATTAGCAATTTCTCTTCTTGTTTTTGTTAGTTCATCTTCTAGTTTTGAGGAAGATTTGTTTTTATAAGTGATGTAGCAAATAAAGTATCCAATAACAAGACCAGAGATGCCTGATAATATAATATAAATAAGAATTTCATTTTCTGTATACATTGGAACCTCACATTATGGGATATAGTTAAAAATTTATAGTATCATTATATTACATAACAGAATATATTGTCTATGTTACCCCAAATTGTTGATATAACTTCTATGGTGTTGAGTTTTTATATTTTCTAAAAGCTTTCTATGTTCTTAATTTTTTAGAGATAAGAAGAATTATTTAATAGTCAATTAATGATTTTTAAAAATTTTCTCAAATTTGTAAAGGAGTTTTTAAGGAACTTTGGCTTTATAAAGCAATTTTAAATACTGCTTTCAATATAAGAATAACAATACAAGCGAACTTAAACAATAGATTTAGTAAAAAAAAAGTGATTTTTTTTTTAGTTTAGTGTATTATGCACATGCCCATATACGTTACATTCATACTTTTAGTATGTAAAGCGTTTCGAGTTCTTATCTCGAAGGGGGTAAGAAGACGAAGAAGAATGTGGCAAACTAATAGTTTGCTTTGTTTTATTGACTAATTTTAGTTGGGTTAATCTAATGAAAACTTTTGTAGCTAAACCAGACACAATTAAGCGTGATTGGTATGTAGTTGATGCAAGTGGTAAGACTCTTGGTCGTTTAGCAACTGAAATTGCTAGACGTTTACGTGGTAAGCATAAGCCAGAATACACTCCTTTTATGGATACTGGTGATTATATTATTGTAATCAATGCTGATAAGGTAAGTGTAACTGGTAATAAGAATACTGATAAGATGTATCATTCTCATACAGGTTTCCCTGGTGGAATTAAATCTGTATCTTTTGATAAGTTAATTTCATCAAAACCAGAAATGATTATTCAATCAGCAGTTCGTGGTATGTTGCCAAAAGGGCCTTTAGGTCGTGCAATGTTCCGTAAGTTAAAGGTATATGCAGGTGCATCACATGAACATGCAGCTCAGCAACCTCAGGTTTTAGACATTTAAGGATATAATAAATGGTAGAACAATATTATGGTACAGGCCGCCGCAAGAGCTCAACAGCACGTGTTTTTATTAAGCAAGGTACTGGTAAGATTACTATCAATAATCGCGCTTTAGATGAATATTTTACTCGTCCAACTGCACGTATGGTTGTTTGTCAACCTTTAGAACTTTTACAGTTAACAGATAAGTTTGATTTATACATCACTGTAGTTGGTGGTGGTATTTCTGGTCAAGCTGGTGCTGTTCGTCATGGTATAACTCGTGCTTTAATGGATTATGATGAATCATTCCGTCCAGAATTACGTAAAGCGGGTTATGTAACACGTGATGCACGTTGTGTAGAACGTAAGAAGGTTGGTTTACACAAAGCTCGTAAACGTCCTCAGTACTCAAAGCGTTAATATTTTATATTGTGTACAACCCCTAGCTTCGGCTAGGGGTTTGTTTTTTATATTTTGGAAGATTTTTGCATTCTTGTTTAAAATATTTATAATGATTTATAGATTTTTGTAGATATAAGTTTCTATTTTACTATAAAGAATAAAAAAAAATTTTATTAAAATAATCTATATGATATTATGTAATAAAATTAAGAATTATTTATTTTAGGATTATATATGGTTGATGATTTCAAAGTGCCTCCTTGTCGCCCTTATATAGTTAGGGCTATGTACGATTGGATGGTAGATAATAGAATGACTCCACAAATTTCAGTCAATGTTAATTATCCAGATGTATCCTTGCCCTTACAGTATGCTCAAAACGGAATGATTATATTAAATATTTCTCCTTTAGCGGTACATAATTTGGTTATTGATAATGAAGCGATTTCTTTTAGTGCTCGTTTTGGTGGTGTTCCGCATGATGTTTATGTTCCTATGATTTCGATTTCAACAATATATCCGAGAGAAGCTCCTTCATTAGGAATGTATATGTTCCCTGAGAAAGCTTATGATGATTATTATGAAAATAGAAATAATAGAAAAACAAAAGATGCTTCTTCGCATTTAAGTGCTGTGGATCAAGATAATTCCTTAAATGTAGAACAAGAAACACAAAAGTCAAATCATGATTTGAATTCTACTAAAGGAAAAACTGAAGAAGAAAGAAAGAAACCAATATTTGAGATTGTTGAATAGTAATACTAGCAATATAAGATTTGTTATCAAATATAACAAATCTTGTATATTATGTTAGTAATCAATAGATACATCTTCATTAATTAAAGAAATAATAATTGTCAATACTAAGTGTGATACAATCATAAATGAATGTATATTTTCAGATTTTATATAAATAGGAATATCTTCATCATGGATGCATTCTTTTATTGTTGTATTATCGCTATTTGTGATTAAAACAAAAGGTATTGATAATTGATGTGCATAATCAATAATTTGTTGAGTTATATTATTTTCTTCTTTATTGCTTATCAATAACAGAATATCCCCTTCTTTATAGAGTAGTTCCAATTGCATAAGCAGAGAAAAATATTTTTCATCATTAATTGGCAGAAAATTATGTTCAATATTATTTGTAGTTAAATGAATGGAGCGTAATGATCCAGTTGTAGTTACAGAGTGTGTATTAATCATACTGGAAAACATATTACATAAGTATTCACACTCTGTACTTCCCATACATATTATTTTGTTTTCAGATACTGCTAAACTTAAAATTCCGACAGCAGCCTCTATTGTATCGATAGTCTCTTGATTTTGAGAGTAGACTGTGCCAATATTTTCAGTAATAAGTTGTTCAATTACATTTTTCAATTTAATTATTTCCAATTATTGTTACTTCTAACGTCCTAACTAGATTCCCACTATTATTAATTAATATAACTCCTGATAGACCATTGATTGTAGAGTTTGGAATAGAAACCATATTTTGTAGATTTATCGCTAAATTTAATGCGTCGTATCCTATAGCAAAGCATCTTAAATTATCGCCACTGGCCTTTGGTAGTAAGGTTAATATTTTTTCTTTTTTAGTACTATTTTTAATCATCCACGGTTGATCGATTAATTTCATACCATTTAAAGACTGTAAAACACTAGAATTTAATATGCCATTATTACTTTTTGAACCAACATAATAAATAGGTAAAGATTTAGTTACCTTCTTAGCAAACTCTCTGATTATTGAAGCTTCATTTGCTGTACCATAGATATATGCTGCATCGTAATTATTTTTATTAAAACAAGATTTTAAAACATTTTGTAGCGAATTTATATCTGAAAAATAACAAGTATTTGCTTTTGCTTTGTTTGATACGGAATTCCAAGATTTTACAAATGATGCACTAAACTTTTCCCCTTTTTCATTTTTGGGAACGAGTATAACAGGAGCGTGTATATTATCCTGTAACATATTATTTGCAATATTTTGTGTTTCAACATTTGGAGAAAGAGTTAGATAATATACATTTTTTAATTTAGAATCTATTTCATTTAGTGCAATAACAGGCACTGTTGGATTTAGATTTTGTAATTTTAGAACATCTTCTTTTATAATAGGTCCTATAATAATAGATGCTTTATCTTGTAAAGCTTCTTTATAAGCTTTTTCAATGCTTGTATTAGCAGTATCATAAAATTTTAAATTAATATTTGTACCAAGATCCTTATAGGCATTTAAAATCCCCAATTTTACAGGGTTTCCAACAATATTGGCATATTTACCTGTTAATGGCAGAAAAATAGCAATAGTTTGTTCAGGGATATTTATATTTTGATTATCTACAACTTGTTCATTAGTGTTTAATGAATGAATAGGATGCTCTTTATATTTTTTATTAAACTTAGCTAACATTCTTTTTTTAGAGTTATTATTTTTTGTATTATTTATCATTACATATTCTATAAAACCCTTATTGATATAGTCATTTTCTATTTTATACAATCTTAATAATTCTTTATTGTTAGATTTTTCAAAAGATGATAAAGCTTTTTTGTAGGCTTCATTTTTGTTTTTACTGTCAAGATAATGTGCTAAGTTTAGGAAAGAAATACCTGCTTCACCATTTTTGTTTAGCGAGGTTTGTGTTGAGGCGTACAAGTCATAGAAGAATGAAGCGGTGTCATTTGGTAGGATCATTGTATTTACTTGAGATAATATTTTTTCAGCTTCTTTAAATTTAGCTTGTCTTGTTTTTACTAAAGCTTCTAAAATATCTATTTCATTTCCTTGAAGAGGTGTGATAGCTAATTTTCTCATTTCTTCTATGTTTTTTGTGGCGCTGGTTACATCACCACTTGCTAAATAAGCTCTCGTTAGTAGTATTTGCCAATCAAAAGTATATTCTGGTTTGGTAACAGAAACTTGTTTGGCATACCATTCTACATTCTTATTTAATTCATGAAATGGGGAAGGGGTTAGATTTGCATCATGATCAAAAACAGAAGAGCAACCACCAAAACATAATAATGAAAAAAAATAGATAAAAATAGAAGTTATATAGAATTTTTTAATAGAAATCATTAATTGTATCCCGAAAAACAAGTGTAATAATAAAATATTATACACTATTATGAGTTATAACAGAATTATTTTCAAACGTGTGATAAAATCTGTTCTATTGACTTGATGGTTCTTTGAATAATGGAGAAATGAATGTTAGAGTTAATGCCTGCGCTTTATATAGTTCCAACACCAATTGGAAATTTAAAAGATATTACTTATCGAGCAGTTGAAGTTTTGAAAGAAGTAGATATTATCTGTGCTGAGGATACTAGACATTCTTTACCATTATTGGAACACATTGGAGTTAAAAATGCTCAATTGGAGAGCTTTTATAATTACAATGAAGCTCAAAAATCTATAAAAATAACAGAATATATTCAATTAGGAAAATCAGTTGCTTTGATTTCAGATGCAGGAACACCTTTGGTTTCTGATCCTGGATATCATTTAGTAAAAGCATGTGTTGATAGGGGAATAAAAGTAATTCCATTACCTGGCCCTTGTGCAGCGATAACAGCACTATGTGCTTGTGGTATGCCTACGGATAGATTTACTTTCGAAGGTTTTTTACCAGTTAAGGAAAAGGCTCTGAGGGATAAGCTTGAATGTCTTTATAGAGAACCAAGAACAATGATTTTTTATGAATCTCCTAGAAGAATATTTGACAGTGCAAAGATTATTTCAGAGATATATTCAGATAGAGATATTATGGTAGCTAGAGAACTAACAAAAGCGTTTGAATCATTTTATTATTCCAAAGGTCGTGATTTACTAGGCATACTAGAAAAAGATCCTAATATTACAAAAGGAGAGATGGTAATTGTTATTAGTCCTTATAGACAAGAACAGGAAATAATAAACGATGATGCTTTGAAATTGTTGAAAGTATTGCTAGATGAAATGCCTACTAAAAAAGCTTGTTCGATAGTTGCTGATTTTTGTAATCTTAAAAAGAATGATTTGTACAAAATAGCTTTAGATATAAGTGAAGAAAATAATTAGAAAAAAAAGTATTTTGTGATATAATTGTCTATCGAGTTGGCTGGGTAATCGCTGCTTCATGGTTGTGCGAAAGCAGACATATGGGGGGGAGGAAAGTCCGGGCTCCACAGAGCAGGGTACTAGGTAACGCCTAGGGAATGAAAATTCACGACAAGTGCAACAGAAAGTATACCGCCGTTTATCGGTAAGGGTGAAATGGTGTGGTAAGAGCACACCGCACAACTGGCAACAGATTGTGGCATGGTAAACTCTACCCGGAGCAAGACCAAATAGGCTTCGTTAACGTTGCTCGCGTAAGGAGCGGGTTGGTCGCTAAAGTTAGGGAGTGATCTTTAACGTAGATGAATGATTACCGCTGAATAACACAGTACAGAACCCGGCTTATAGGCTGACTCATTTTTTTCTAATTTCTTCATTTTCTTATTTTCCGTCGAAGTGGATTGATATATATGGAAGAGTTCAAACATATTACCGTTCTCTTAAATGAAGCTGTTGATGGTTTATCTATTGTTCCTGACGGAATCTATGTTGATTGTACTTTTGGTAGAGGTGGTCACTCTAGGTTGATTTTATCAAAATTAAATGAGCATGGACGTCTATATGCGATAGATAGGGATCCACAAGCTATCGAAGAAGCAAAAAAAATATCTGACCCAAGATTTTCAATAATTCATGGAAGATTCTCTGAAGTATTAAATTTGTTACCAATAGAAGTTATCGGAAAAGTAAATGGTATTTTGATGGATTTTGGAGTGTCTTCGCCTCAGTTAGATGATGCCAATAGAGGATTTAGTTTTATGAATGATGGTCCTTTGGATATGAGAATGGATCCATCAACTGGTATTAGTGCTGCTGAGTGGTTAAATAGATCTTCTGCAGATGAAATTTCCAAAGTTCTTCATGACTATGGTGAAGAAAGATTTGCTAAAAAAATAGCAAACGCTATTGTAAATTCTAGAGAGCAATCTCCATTTGTATCAACTAAGCAATTGTCTGACATGGTAGCGAGAGTTATTCCGATAAAAGAAAAAGGCAAGAATCCTGCAACAAGAACTTTTCAGGGAATAAGAATTTTTATTAACAGTGAGTTAGATGAAATTACTAAGGTTTTAGAATCATCAACAAAGTTGTTAGCTGTTAAAGGTAGATTAGTAGCTATAAGTTTTCATTCTTTGGAAGATCGTCTAGTAAAGAATTTTATTAAACGTTCAGAAAAAGGAATGTTACCACCTAAAGGATTACCAGTAAAAGAAAATGAAATTTTAAAAACACGAACTTTTGTCTCTATTGGTAAACCAATTTTTCCATCTGATATGGAAATTGAACAAAATTCAAGATCTAGAAGTGCTGTTTTACGTATTGCTGAAAGGTGGAGCGTAGAAAATGGCAATTGTTAATGGTTCAAGATCTAATTCTAAAAAAATAAGTTTATTAAAAATAATAAGTAAAGATTTTCATAAATATACTGTATTTTTTATTTTGCTTTTTTTTATTATTCTTGTTTCATGTGCCTTAGTTTATCAGGTTAATGTGACTAGAAAAACAGTAACTCTTTTAGAAAAAGAACTATCAAAACAAGATGAACTTAATATGGAGTATCAACATCTAAGATTAGAACAACAGACTTTTTCAGAAAATTCAAGAATAGAAAATTATGCAAAAGAAAAATTGAATATGGATATTCCAAAAAAAACAAAAGAAAAGATAATTATTATAAAGAAAATGGATGATGCATAATGTTTTTATATTGGATTAGAAAAAATATAAAAAAAGAAAAATTAAAAGGTTCTTTTTCCATAACTAATGCAAGAGTATATATCTTTTGGGTTTGCTTTTTTTTGTTGTTAATATGTCTAATATCTCGCATATTGTGGATTATGATAGTAGATGCGGATAATTTGATTTCTAAAGGTAATGACAGAATACAAAGAACAGTATCTGGTTTTTTAGATAGAGGTATTATTTACGATAGAAATGGTCAAGAGTTAGCAATAAGTGTCCCTGTATCAGGGATATATGTAGATTGTAAGGAATTACATAATTCAGGAAATTATGAAAGGGATGATGCACTGCGGTTGTTAGCAAAGTATGTCGATATGGAGTATTTTGCATTAAAATCAAAGTTAAATAATCCTAAAAAGAGAAGTGTGTATATAGCCCGACAAGTATCAGAAAATGTTGTTGATAAAGTAAAATCTTTAAAGTTATCAGGAATTTATTTTACCCAAGATTTAAGAAGGTTTTATCCAACAGCAGAAGTTAATGCTCATATTATTGGATTAACCAATATAGATGGTAATGGTATAGAAGGTATTGAAAAACAGTATAACAATTTTTTATTATCATCCCCCGAAAAAAGAAAACAAAGAAAAGATAGATTTGGGAATGTTATTGAAAATTTAGGTGTTATTCAGGAAGGAAAGAGAGCTAATGATATAGTATTAAGCATAGACCAAAGATTGCAAGATTATGCTTATAAAGCTTTAAAATATGCAACAGATATAAATCAAGCTACTTCGGGTTCTTTAGTTTTGATTGATGTAAAAACTGGTGAAATTTTATCTATGGTTAATACTCCTTCATATAATCCTAATAACAGAAGTGCTTATCAATCATTTAAAGCAAGAAATAGATGTGTTACAGATACATATGAACCAGGTTCAACGACTAAACCATTAATAGCAATAGGTGCATTAAATAGAAAGATTACAAATTGGCGAGAAGTATTTGATACGAAACCGTTTATTGTAAGAAGAAAAATAATATCGGATAGTCATTATATGGCTAGTGGTGATTTGTTTGATATTTTGAAGTATTCTTCAAATACAGGTATGGCAAGAATTGCATTAAGAATGACGCCAAGAGATTTACTAGATACTCTTTCATCTTTTGGATATGGACAGAGTACAGATGTTCATTTTATTGGCGAAAATCCAGGAAGATTGCCAAAGTCTCGAAACAAATGGAGTGATATAGAAAAAGCTACATTGGGTTTTGGTTACGGTTTGATGGTAACCCCATTACAGATAGCTCAAGCATATACAATATTGGCAAATAAAGGTTTAAAAATCCCTTTGTCTTTAGAAAAAGTTGATATTAATGAGATTCCTAAAGGTAAGCGAGTTGCTCCAGAAAATGATGTTAAAAATGTTTTAAAAGCCCTCGAAGCGGTTGTTGAAGACGGTGGAACTGGTGGTCAAGCTATGATTACTGGATATAGAGTTGGTGGAAAAACTGGTACAGCAAAAGTTGCTATAGCTGGAGGATATGGAAATGACTATGTAGGTGCTTTTGCTGGTATGGCTCCTATGAGTGATCCGAGATTTGTTTTGGTAGTTATTATTAATGAACCTCATGCAGGTAAGTATTATGGAGGTGTAGTAGCTGGACCAGTTTTTTCAAAAGTTATGGATAGAGCATTGCAGTTATATAATGTTGCTCCAGATGATTTGAATTCTGATGGTACGTTAAAGACCATAGAACAAAAGAAAAAAGAAATATATTTGAGAATGAAAAACAAACACTAATTATAAAGAAGATTAATGAATATGATTACTTTGGATTATTTGCTAGGTTTTTTGAATATTGATTTACCTAAAGTACAAGTAGAATATTTAAGCTCTAACAGTAGAGATATTAAGCCTAAAACCTTATTTATAGCTCTGAAAGGTTTAAATTATGACGCTAGAAAGGATATTGAAAAAGTTGTTAGTTTAGGAGCTGTTGCTATCGTATATGAAGAATGCAATGATGTTTTTGTTCCCCAGGTTATGGAAAATGTTCCTTGTATTGCGTGTGCTAAATTAAAGCAAAAACAAGCAATAATAGCAAGTAGGTTTTTTGATTGTCCATCTAATAAATTGCAATTAATAGGAGTAACAGGAACAAATGGCAAGAGTACGGTAACGCATTTAATTGCCGAGTGGGCTTCTTTATTAGGTAGAAAGACTGCTTTGATGGGTACTTTGGGGAATGGGTTTTATCCTAATTTAGAGAGTACTTCAAATACAACACTTGATTCTTTATATTTAGAGAAAAATATTAATAATTTTTTATCTCAAGGTGCTGAAAGTGTAGCCATGGAGGTATCTTCTCATGGGATAGCATTGGGAAGAATTTCTGAATTAAAATTCTCTAAAGTAGGTTTTACGAATTTAAGTAGAGATCATTTAGATTTTCATAAATCAATGGAAAATTATGCAAATACAAAGTTTGAATTACTTAAAAAAGTTGATCCAAAAAATTGCGTTATCAATATAGATGATTCTGTAGGAAAAGAATATTTTAAATTACTCCCGAAAGCTTTAGTATATAGTACAAATAAAATAGATTTACCAAGAGCTATATATGCAAAAAATATTCAATTTAAACAAAAAGGGATCGCTTTTGATGTTGATGGATTATATGGAAAAGAACATTTTGAGATACCTTTAATTGGAAAATTTAATGTTGAAAATGTAATGTGTGCAATAGGACTTTTGTTATTGGAAGGTTTTTCATTACAGAAATTAGCGGAAGTCGCTCATTTATTAAAAGCAGTATCAGGTAGAATGGAATGTTTTAAGAGTGATGATTCTCCTTTACTAATTGTTGATTATGCACATACACCTGATGGTTTAGCAAAGGCTTTAGATTCTTTGTTTTTACATAATTATGGTAGAGTACTATGTGTATGTGGATGTGGTGGAGATAGAGATGTCGGTAAAAGACCTATAATGGCACAGATAGCTTGTGAAAGATCGGATTTTGTGATTTTTACTAATGATAACCCTAGAACAGAAGATCCTAAAGTAATTATGGATATGATGTTAAAAGGTGTGGTTGAAAAAAATAATTATAAAGTGATTTTTGATAGAAAGACTGCTATAGAAGAAGCTTATAAAATGGCAAGTACAAATGATGTAATACTAATAGCAGGAAAAGGTCATGAGGACTATCAGATAATAGGGAAAGAAAAACATTATTTCAGCGATAGAGATATTGCAAGGAATTTAGTAAGTGAAGGTTTAAAATGATAGCTTTAAAATTAAGTGAAATAAAAGAAATCACTGGTGGTCAACTTATAGGTAATGAAAATATAATAATTGATAAATTGGAAACAGATTCAAGAAAAAATGTTTGTGATTCTTTATTTGTGGCATTAAAAGGGGAAAAATTCGACGCTCATGATTATATTAATCAAGTTGTAGATAAAGGATGTAAGGCTATAGTAGTTAATCGTAAATTTGATGTAGAAATTCCCCAAATAATTGTAGATGACACGCTAAAAGCTTTAGGATTGATAGGCTTATTAAATAGAACAAAAAGCAAAGCGAGAATAGTGGGTATTACGGGAACTTGTGGAAAAACATCTGTTAAAGAAATGACAGCATCAATTTTAAAAACCATGGGAAATATTATATATACACAAGGTAATTTTAATAATGCTATAGGTGTTCCTTTAACTTTATTGCAAATAAATGAAGATACAGAGTATGCTGTAGTAGAAATGGGGGCAAATCATCCTCATGAAATTGAATATAGTGTTAATTTAGTTCGACCAGAAGCTGTAGTTATTAACAATGTGGGAAGTGCGCATTTAGAAGGTTTTGGTAGTTTGAATGGGGTGTATAAAGCAAAAAGTGAAATTTTGGATTATGTTTTTTCTAACAATGGAAAAGGCATAGTTAATATGGATAATGAATTTTACTCCAATTGGGTTAATGATTATGGAAAATATGCTCTTTCTAGTTTTAGTATAAAAAATACAGCGGATTGCTATGCGACAGATATAAAACGATTAGAAGAAGGTTGTTTTTCATTTGTTCTCAATTTAGCTAAAGAATCTAGTGTAATAAATTTGAATATACCTGGATATCATAATGTTTCTAATTCTTTAGCAGCTGCTTTATTAAGTAGTAAAGTTGGTGCAAAAATGGAAAATATTACAAAGGGGTTATCTACACTAACTCCTACCAAAGGAAGATTATTTGTTGAGAAATTCGGAAAAATTACATTAATTGATGACGCATACAATGCTTCAGTAAATGCTGTAAAATCTTCTATTGATACATTATCATTATTTCCTCATAAAAGAATATTTATTTTTGGTGATATGGGGGAATTAGGTGAAAATTCAATTGAACTTCATAGAGAAATTGGTAAGTTCGCAAAAGGTAAAATTGACGAGTTATTAACAGTTGGTAAACTTGCTAAATATACTTCAGAAGAATTTGGTGGAACTCATTTTGAAAACAAAGATGATTTATATAAGTATTTAGATACTTTATTAAAAACAGAAAAATTATTAAGCATTATTGCAAAAGGATCTCATAGTATGAAGATGCATGAAGTTGTGGAATATATTCAAAAATATGAGGATATATTATGTTAGAAATTATAGCAAGATTATTATCAATAGATTTTTCTTTATATGCAACAAGTGCGCTGTTTGGAAGAGTTGTAGGTGCGTTGGTAACGTCTTTGGTTTTATCATGTATTATTGGACCATGGTTAATAAGAAAGCTTCAAATACTGCATTTTGGCCAAGTAGTTCGTAATGACGGTCCAGAGTCACACTTTAGTAAGAGAGGTACTCCTACTATGGGTGGAATAATGATTATAGGTGTGATTGTGTTAAACATATTGCTATGGTGCAAATTAGATAATCCTTATGTGTGGATTATTTTATTCACAGTGGTTTCTCATGCAATTATTGGTTTTATTGATGACTATTTAAAAGTTGTTAGAAAAAATGCTGATGGATTAATTGCTAGATGGAAGTATTTTTGGCAATCAGTATGTGCTTTAATTGTAGGGGCTGGATTGTTTTATTTGGCAAAATCTCCTAATGAAACGGTACTTGTTTTTCCTTTAATAAGTGATTTTATGCCAAATTTAAGTTGGTTTTTTATCATCTTTGTTTACTTTGTAATTGTTGGGTCTTCCAATGCTGTTAATTTAACAGATGGATTAGATGGTTTAGCTATTGTATGTACTATATTAGTTGCAGCAGGTTTGGGTATAGTAGGCTTTTTAACAAGTGATATTACTTTCTCACAAGCCTTGAGTTTGCCAAATGTTCCTCATGCCTTGGAAGCTTGTGTTGTTTGTGGTAGTGTTGTCGGAGCAGGACTAGGGTTTTTATGGTTTAATGCCTATCCTGCAAAATTATTTATGGGTGATGTAGGGTCTTTAGCTTTAGGTGCTCTTTTAGGGATAATAGCAATAATAGTTCGTCAAGAGATATTATTATTTATAATGGGTGGTATATTTGTTATAGAAACAATAAGTGTTATTTTACAAGTTGGTTCATACAAATTAAGAAAGAAAAGAATTTTTAAAATGGCTCCAATTCACCATCATTTTGAAAAAAGTGGATGGCCAGAACCTACAGTTGTTGTGCGTTTTTGGATTATAACAGTTGTTTTAGTATTATTAGGATTAATGTTAGTAATGATTCGCTAGAGGTTAAAATGAAAGACTTTGCTGTTATTGGGTTGGGGAAAAGTGGTATATCAACAATAAAATTTTTATTAAAGAAAGGTTATACTCTAGATATTTTTGATACAAGAAAAGGGATGCAATTACCTTCATCATTACCTAATAATTTAATTTTTAAATCTGGAGATATAACTTTTGAAGAAATACAAAATTATAAGACTTTAGTTGTTTCCCCAGGTATTGCTTTATCAACACCATTTTTAAAAGAAGCTTTAGAAAATGGTATTGAAATTATTGGTGATATTGAATTGTTTGCTCGATATGCCAAGGGTAAAGTAGTTGGTATTACAGGTTCTAATGGAAAAAGTACCGTGACCACTCTTGTTGGATTAATGGCAAAAGCTGATGGGAAAAAATGTGGAGTTGGTGGAAATATTGGAATTCCAGCTCTTGATGTTTTGAATGATGATAATGAGATATATGTTCTTGAATTATCAAGTTTTGAACTAGAAACAACAAAAAGTTTAGTATTACAAGGTGCTACAATTTTAAATTTAAGTGAAGATCATTTAGATCGTTATCAATCGTCAATGGATTTATATTTAGCTGCTAAACAAAGAATATTTATCAACGCAAAAAATATTATTGTTAATAGAGATGATAAAAAAACATATCCTAATGACAAAGTTTACAAAGGGAGTTTTGGATTAGATTCAAAAGAATACGGTAGGATTGTTTTGAATGGTCAAAGATTTTTATCATATAATGGCGAACCAATAATTAATATAGATGATATGCTTATAAAAGGATCTCATAATGAAATGAATGCATTAGCAGCAATAGCATTAGCAGATACTGTAGGCATATCTAGAAAAGCTCAAGTTGAAGTATTAAAAACTTTTATAGGTTTACCGCATCGTTGTCAGTTAGTTAGAGAGCTAAATGGCGTTAAATATTATAATGATTCAAAAGCAACAAATGTGGGTTCTACACTAGCAGCAGTTTTTGGTTTAAAAGAAAGTGTAAAAGGCAAGATTATTCTTTTAGCTGGTGGTTTAGGGAAGGGGCAAAATTTTGCACCTATTCAAGAAATGCTAGGTAAAGAAATAGGGATTATGTACTGTTTTGGTAAAGATGGTGAAATGCTATCAAAATTAGGTCCAGAAGCTGTGTTGGTAAAAGATATGGAAGAAGCTATAAAAATGTCCTATCAAGTAGCTAAAAAAGGAGATATCGTTTTATTAGCTCCAGCGTGTGCGAGTTTAGATCAATTTAAAAATTTTGAAGAACGCGGAGAATTGTTCGCTAAAATGGTATTAGCGTTATGATAAATCCTTTTACAATATTTTTAGGAAATGAAGATAAGAAGTATCAAGAAGGTACTTCTTCTCTTGTTTTGTATGATCGTTTTTTTATAATAATTGTTAGTTTATTATTAACAATAGGTATAGTTATTGTTTTTAGTTCTTCCATTTCTGTATCTCAATTAAAGTTTGGAAATTCATATCATTTTGTTATTAGACAATTTTTTTATGTTTTATTGGGAATAGTCATATCTTTTTTTAGTATAAAAATATCTACAAAATCTTTAGAAGAATTTTGCAAAGGTAAAGGTATTTTTTGGTTATTAGTCTTATGTTTATTGCCTTTATTATTTGGTAGAGAGATTAATGGTGCCAAGAGGTGGATTGGGTTGGGTTTTTGCAATTTTCAACCAAGTGAAGTTTTAAAATTAATTTGGATTATTTATATTGCAGGTTTTATTCATAGACATAAGGCAGAAATGAATGGTTGGTGGACATTTTTAAAACCTTTTGCTCTTTTGTTTCTATTTTTAGTAATATTATTTTTTCAAAAAGATTTTGGTTCGATATTCGTTTTAGTTTCTATTACTTGGATATTGTTGGTATTTGCAGGTGCAAATACTATAAAAATAACTATCAGTATAGGTGTTGTAATAAGTTTTGCAATTTTAGCAATAATTATTGAACCTTATCGTGTAGGGCGATTGGTATCGTTTTTGGATCCGTGGAAATATCAATTTAATGAAGGGTTCCAATTGACAATGTCTTTGATGGCTTATGGTAGAGGAGGGATTTTTGGCCAGGGACTTGGTAACAGTATAATAAAAGAAAGTTACTTGCCAGAACCACATACAGATTTTATTTTGGCCATTTTAGGTGAAGAAATGGGAATGGCTGGAGTTTTTGTTATTTTATTATTTGAAGTACTATTAATTATGCGCAGTATATTTCTAGGGTTAGAATGTATTGCAAGTAAGTATAACCAAAATATAAATCAAGGATTTATTGCAATAGGTATAGGTATATGGTTTTTTTTACAAACATTCGTAAATATTGGAGCATCCTTTGGGATGCTACCAACAAAGGGATTAACATTACCTTTTATAAGCTATGGTGGTTCAAGCCTTATTGTAATGATGGTTGCGGTGTCGATTTTAATTAGAATAAGTTATGAAAGAAGAGATTCGTATTGCAGAATGGTAAAAGTTAATAAGAGAATGCAAAGAATTTCTAATCAAAAGAAAGAGGTTGTAGAACCAAGTAATGTTTCTGAAAAAGAGTAGTTTGAACAATAATGTTAATAAAAATTAGTAATATGTAAATTAATTTAAAAAGAGTATGGTCTATATATTATGAAGAAGATATTAGTGATGGCTGGAGGTACTGGAGGTCATGTTTTTCCAGGAATTGCAGTAGCAAAAGAATTGGTAAATAATAGTTCTTTTGAAGTACTATGGTTAGGTACTAAAGATCATATGGAAGCTAATTTGGTTCCCAAAAATGGTTTTAATATTAAATTTATCGATATTCAAGGTATCAGAAGAAACGGAATTTTAAGAAAAATTTGTGCTCCTTTTAAAATATTAAAAGCAATATTACAATCTCTAAAAATAATAAAGGAATTTAAGCCTGATGTAGTTTTAGGTATGGGAGGCTATGCTTCAGGACCTGGTGGAGTAGCGGCTTGGCTTCTGGGTATTCCTGTAGTGTTGCATGAACAGAATGCTTGTCCAGGAGTTACAAATAAATTATTGTCAAAAATTGCTAAAAAAGTGTTGTTAGGTTTCCCAAAAGCTTTTGAGGGCAAAAACGTTATTTATGTAGGGAATCCTGTAAGACAAGAAGTAATTGATATACATGATAAAGCAATAAAGAGCTATAAAAATAGAACTCTTAATATAGCTGTTATTGGTGGTAGTTTAGGAGCTATGGTTATAAATAATATTGTTCCTCAAGCTTTTGCTAAATGTTTAGAAGTTGGCGCTGATATTAAAATTATTCACCAAACAGGCAAAGGAAATTTAGAAAAAGTTAATAAATTATATAAAGAATTAAATACGAGAAATTATGTAACATCTGAATTTATTTATGATATGGCTAACTTATATGCAAATACTGATTTAATTATATGCCGAGCAGGTGCCTTAACAGTTGCTGAAGTTAGCACGGCGGGAATTCCAGCTATATTTATTCCTTTACCTACGGCTGTTGATGATCATCAAACAAAGAATGCCAGGGTATTGGCTGATGAGAATGCTGCTATATGTTTGCCTCAGAATTCTTTGGATAGTGATAGATTATTTGATATTATTATGGATTTGTATAATAATCCAGAAAAATTAGAGTTTATGAACAAAAAAACTGTTACACTAGCTAGAATATCTGCCACAAGTGATGTTGCAAACATATGTAAAGAATTAGCAGGAGCTTAGAATGATGTCCGAAAATAAAGAGTATATTAATAATGTACCTCAAATGCACAAAATAAAAAGAATTCATTTCGTTGGTATAGGCGGGGCAGGAATGAATGGTATTGCGGAAGTTCTTGCTAATGAAGGTTATGTGGTTACAGGATCTGATATTGTAAAATCAAGTGTAACTGAACATTTGGAAAGTAAAGGTATAAAAATATTTATTGGTCATAATGAAAGTAATATCACAGGTGCTAATGTGGTTGTTCTTTCTAGCGCTATAAAGAAGAATAATCCTGAATGGTTAGCTGCAGAGCAGACTAGAATACCTATTGTTCGCAGAGCTGAAATGTTAGCTGAATTAATGCGTTATCGATTTGGGATAGCAGTTGCTGGTACTCATGGTAAAACTACTACAACAAGTCTCATAGCTTCAATATTTGCGGAAGCTGGGTTAGATCCTACTTTTGTTATCGGTGGATTGTTAAATAGTGCTGGGGTTAATGCCAGATTGGGTAGTGGTAAGTATCTAATAGCTGAAGCTGATGAATCTGATGCCTCTTTTTTACATTTGCAACCAATGTGTTCTGTGGTAACTAATATAGAAGCTGACCATATGGATACTTATGGTGGAGATTTTAATGCACTTAAAAGTACATTTGTAGAATTTTTACATAATTTACCTTTTTATGGTGTAGCCGTAGTATGTATTGACGATCCTGTTATAAGAGAATTACTTCCTCAGATAGGTAGAACAATAATTACATATGGAATAAGTGAGGATAGTGACCTAAGAATAAGTAATTTTAAACAAGAAAATGATCATAGCTCCTTTACTGTTACTAGAAAAAATGGCTCAAGTTTAAATGTAAAATTATCTTTGCCAGGTTTTCATATGGTGTTAAATGCTTGTGCAGCCATAGCTGTTGCAACAGAGAATGGAATTTCTGATACAGCTATTTTAGATTCTTTGGCTAAGTTTCAAGGTGTTGGTCGTCGTTTTGAACAGTACGGTGAATTTGATACGGGAAATGGAAAGGTAATGTTAGTAGATGATTATGGGCATCATCCTAGTGAAGTTAGAGCAACTATTAATGCTGTTCGTAATGGTTGGCCTGATAGAAGGTTAGTAATGATATTTCAGCCACATAGATATACAAGAACAAGAGATTGTTTTGAAGACTTTATTGAAGTGTTAAGTTTAGTTGATGAATTGATTTTAATGGATGTTTATTCTGCAGGAGAGGATGCAATAGTAGGTGCTGATGGTAGAGCATTATGTAGGTCTATTAGGTTGAGAGGAAAAGTAGAACCATATTTTGTACCTTCTGCTGAACAAGTTCCTTCCACAGTTGCGGATATAATAAAAGATGGAGATATTTTATTAACTCAAGGTGCTGGAAATGTGGGTAAAATAGCAAAAGTTTTGGCGTCATCTAAACTTTTAATATCTAAATTAAAGGAAAGAGATTAAGGTGTACAATAAACGAGAAAAGAGATATAACAAGGTACATAATCAGATTCAATATAGCTTTGCTTATAATTGTTTCGGTTTTTTATGCTTGTTAATATTTCTTTTTTTTGAAGGTTTCTTGCTTTATTTTTTACATGTATCTCTTACAAGTGTGGATGCTATTCCTGTCGGAAAAATTCAAGTTGAGGGAGAGCTTGACTACATTTCAGCAAATGATATAGAGCAATTTTTGTTAAAAAATCCAGAGAGTGGCAATATATTTACCATGAATTTTACTGAAATGAGACAATATTTGGAGGATCTTCCGTGGATTTATCAAACATCATTGAGAAAAAAAGCTCCTAATATATTAGTTGTTAGTATAGTTGAAAATAAACCTATAGCTTATTTTAATAATGGAATTCTTACAAATCATTGGAAAGTGGTTTATCCTAATTTGGAAATTGTTAAAGCTAAATTAGTTCATTTGTACGGCAAAGAAGAATTTGCGCAACAAATGTATGATCGATATATAGAATTTAATAATTATTTATTAGAATCTGGTATGCATATATTATCATTAACATTTACTGATAATTTTGTTTGGAAATTACGTTTAAATAATGGAATAGAATTAATTCTAGGTAAAGATGTTGATAATGTTTTTCTGGGAAAAAATAAGAAAAACATACTTTTGTCTAGATTAAAAAAGTTTGTATTAACTTATCCATATATTGAAAATAAACAAAATATTGATTATGTTGATTTAAGATATAATACAGGATTTTCTCTTAAAGAAAAACAAAGTGGATTATAGTGGATTATGATATCTGATAAAAAATGGGATCATTTTGATGGTAGCGATACCGTTGTTGCGATAGATATGGGGACATCTGAAATAAGAGTATCTATTGCATCTATAAAAGATGGTTATATTCATATACATGGAAATAGTTATGTAAAGACAACAGGTATAACATCTGAAGGTATTTCAAATATAGAAAAGTTAAAAGAAGATATTTCAACAGCATATGCTAGTGCTTTTTCAGTTACAAGAAATAATGGTGTGTCTTTAGATATGAGTAAGGCAAAAACTTTTGTAACTGTACCTGGAAAATATATTAAGTATAAAAATAATTTTGGAACAGTGGATCTTGGTCATAGAGCTGTTACAGGGTTAGATGTTGATCAAGCAATAAATATAGCTAAGTCATACAATATGAGTGGGTATGATTTAATTTCATCTTGTTCACATAGCTACGATATAGATGAAAACCATAATGTTGAGAATCCTAGAGGAATAATAGGAGGTCAATTATATGCCCATGTACATTTGATATATGCCAATAGTGTTTTTTTAGAAAATTTAAAACAGGCATTAATATTTTTACCAAATTCAGAATACGATATTGAATTTACATCAAGTTGTTTTGCAGCTTCTTTTTCACTAGCAGATGAATCTGTAAAAGAATTAGGATGTTGTATATTAGATATTGGTTGTAGTTATGTTGATATTGTAGTATACGATAAAGACAGAATTATTTATACAGGTTCAAGTAATCATGCAGGAAAATCTATCTCTCGAGATATAGCTGTAATGTATGGTGTATCAGAGACTACTGCTGAGAAAATAAAAACTACAGTAGGGTGTGCAGATAAAGATAGTGTATCTTCAAGTAAAATAATAGATATTGAAGGGGATTCCATACGTGGCTTGTTTCAAATTAATAAACTAGATTTAGCAGAAATGATAGATTCTAGATATAGTGCAATTTTTGCACAAGCTATACAACAATTAAATGATATTGATAATGGCTGTGAATTGGGATATGGTTTTATTTTAGCTGGTGGAGCAACTCGAATAGATGGTATAAAAAGATGTTTTCAAAAGTTTTTAGAAAACAATGGGTTGTCACAGTATGCTTCTAAAGTAAACTTTATTAATGTTTCAACCGTAGGAATAAGTGGCCAAGTTGATAGTTTAGAAGGTCACGGAAAAGAAACAATAATAGGTTTGTATAAATATTGTGAAGCTGTTAAAGAACCAATGGTAAATCCTTCGGAAACTACTGTTTGGAGTAAGTTGAGTAATTGGTGGAACAATAGATTTTGTGATTAATTAGACTAATTTAGTTTAATAAAAATATTGTAAAAAAATAATGATAAATCAATGGTTTGAACTTTTTATATTTTGATATATACTAAGTGATAAAGTTTGGGAAGATTTTTTCTGCTCAAAATAATATTAATTTGATTAGGGGTAGATTTGGAAAATGAGTGATATTTATCAAGTGTCAGAGGGCTCTGGACAGATGATACCAGAAAATAATGGAAAGGCAATTATCAAGGTTATCGGTGTCGGTGGCGGTGGTAGTAATTCTGTGCAACACATGGTTGAAGAAAATGTTGAGCATGTAGATTTTATTGCTATTAATACAGATTTACAAGCATTGAACAGTAATTTGGCTTCTGAAAAAATTCAAATAGGGGTAAATACCACTAGAGGGTTAGGTTCTGGTTCTAATCCTGAAGTAGGAAAAACAGCAGCAGAAGAAAGTAAAGAAGATATAAAAAATAGAATTAAGAGTGCTGATATTGTTTTTATAACAGCTGGTATGGGTGGTGGTACAGGAACTGGTGCTTCACCTGTTGTCGCAGAAATAGCTAAGAAAGAATTGGGTGCATTAACAGTTGCTATTGTTACTAAACCTTATACTTTTGAGGGTAAGCAACAGATGATCAAAGCTGAAGCTGGTATTGAAAAATTAAAAGAACAAGTTGATGCTTTGATAGTAATACCTAATGATAAGTTATTGAAGAATCTACCAAAAAATATAACAATTTTAGGAGCATTCCAGGAATGTAACAGAGTTTTAAAGAATGCTGTAAAAGGTATTTCTGATGTTATTAAAGCAAATGGTTATATGAACTTAGACTTTAATGATATTAAAGCAGCTTTGACACGTTCTGGTTCTGCATTAATTGGTATGGGACACGGTGAAGGTGAAAACGCTATTCAGGATGCATTTGATAAGGCTGTTAATTGTCCATTAGTAGATGATATGGCTTATAAGAAAGCTAAGAATATGGTAGTAAATGTTAGTGTTAATCCTCAATATGGCTTACTACAAGTTAGTGAAACAGTACAATTATTGCAAGATAAGTATGGTAGTGATACTTCATTCTTTAAAATCGGTATCGTTTTTGATGGTGGTTTAAAAGAAGATCAGGCTAATGTTACAGTTTTATTATCAGGTCTAACTGATATTGATAATAAGCAAAGTAAACAACAAAATAAAGTTGATGTGTTAGGTGATAATTCATCAAATGATAGTTATAGTACAGGTAGCTTCTTTGGTAATTCAAAGCCTGTAGATGATGATTCTAAAAATGAACCTTCACTTAAGAAGTCATCTCCATTTGAATCAGATCATTTTGAGTTGCCGTCATTCTTAACAAAAAAAGCTGACTAGTTAAAATTATTGAAAACGTATGTAAAAGGAGAGGTTTTTTTGAACTTCTCTTTTTTTTATTATTGTGATAAGGGTTTCAATATTAAAAATTTGTTGTGAACTTTATAAAATGAGTTAAAATCAAAGTAAATATGATATAATGATCACGTTATTGATGTTTTAGAGTGGATATTATGATTAAACAACGAACTATTAAACAAGAAGTACATGCTTCTGGTATTGGTTTACATTCTGGTAAAAAGGTAAATATGGTATTTAAGCCTGCGAAGGCAAATACAGGCGTTGTTTATGTGCGTACTGATTTGAATCCGCGTGTCTATATGAAAGCATCTGCAGACATGGTTCGTGATACAGAATTATGCACTGCTATTGTTAATGATAGAGGCGATAGAATATCAACAATTGAGCATTTATCAGCTGCATTAAGTGCAATGGGTATTGATAATATATACATTGAAGTAGATGCTCCTGAATTGCCTGTAATGGATGGGTCTGCTCAACCTTTTATGTATTTATTAGAAGAAGCAGGTATTGAAATATTACCCGTAACTAAAAAATTCATAAAAATAAAAAAAGTTGTTCGTGTTGAACTTGATGATAAGTGGGCTGAATTAAGACCATCTTTAGGAAATGGATTTTTAGTAGATTTACAGATAGATTTTAATCATCCAGCAATGAATAAAAAGTTGCAGAAGTTTTCCTTTAACTTTACAGGAAAGTCATTTTTTAGAGATGTAAGTAGAGCTAGAACTTTTTGTTTTATGAAAGACGTAGAATTTATGCATGCTCATAATTTAGCATTGGGTGGTAGTTTGGATAATGCTGTAGTATTAGATGATTATAGTGTTATTAATCCTGAAGGATTACGTTATCCGAATGAGTTCGTAAAACATAAGATGCTAGATGCTATAGGTGATTTATATATGTCAGCAAAGAGTATGATTGGTGAATTTCATGCTTATAAGACAGGTCATCATTTAAATAACATGTTGTTAAGAGCTTTATTAGCAGATGCAACAGCTTATGAATTGATTGAGATTGATGATGGTAAGGAACATATAGAACAAAATAGATTTTTGAGAGATTCTGCTGATATTTTACCATTGGATATTGCTTGTTTATCTTAGTTTTTTATTTTTTAAGACCTGTTTATTAGTGGGCCTTTTGGGTTTTTATAATGAAAATATTATCGGGATGGGTTCAAGGAATCAAATATTATAAAAGCTTAAATTATAACAAAAGACCTAAAAATGAAATAAGTTTATTAGTTATTCATAATATTTCATTACCCCCTAGGAAATTTGGTCATTCATACGTAGAGCAATTTTTTACAAATAATCTTGATGTTTCAAAAGATGATTATTTTGAAGGAATTGCACAACTTCAAGTTAGTTCTCATTTTTATATAAAAAGAACTGGTGAATTAGTTCAATTTGTTTCTTGCTTAGATAGAGCTTGGCATGCAGGAAAATCGGTATATTTAGATAGAGATAATTGTAATGATTTTAGTATTGGAATTGAATTAGAGGGATCGGATGATGTTTTTTATACCGATGAACAATACTCTAAATTAATAGAATTATCAAAGATATTAATAAAATCTTATCCTGATTTAAACCCTAATAGAATAGTTGGACATTGTGATATTGCACCTACTAGAAAAACTGACCCAGGTAAAAGTTTTGACTGGAATAAATATCTTTCTGCTTTGAGTGAATAATTGCTTATATATGATGCAATAAAAATTAAAATATTTACATACATTGATTTAAGAAACGGTTGTGACTTTTTCTTGTGTATTAATAGTGGTTTTGATAAACTAAATTTAGATACATAGTGTATGTAAAATATTTTTTATTTCACAAGAGGGTTTATATATGATTAAGACAACCTTTTTCGCTTGTATAGTTTCAATATTTGTGTTATATGGGTCAGTTTCCATTGCTGATGTTACTGTTTCGGTTGGCAATGGGTATAGTTCATTTTCATACAATAATTGTCCCCATGGTTGTGTAAATTACGGATACTTACCACCTCCTCCAACTGTATATTATGTTCCTGTACCACCTCCACATCATAGAGGGCTAAGACCTTTACCACCACCTCCGCATAGAGGGGTTAGACCAGTACCACCTCCTCCACATGGAAGTTTTAGACCAGCACCACCTCCACACCATTATAATGGTGGTTTTGGTCCAGGTAGGCCTCATGGTCAATTTAATGGTGGCGGAAGAAAAAATAGGTAAATAATTTAAAGAAGCTGGTAGAATTTAACCAGCTTCTTTTTTTACCATTTTTTTGTTGTTGGTAACAAATTTGCATTAGATAAATAAAATGTGTTAAATATGTATAAACTTGATAAAATATACATAAATTTCAACCTTGGAGGGAATGTTAGTGTTAGATTTATATCATGAAAAAGTTTCGAATAGAGCAAAATTAGGAGTGGTGCCTCAACCGCTTAATGTCGATGAAACCAAAGAAGTTATTGAGTTATTGCAAAATCCACCAAAAGGTTCGGAAGATGAATTGATTGGTTTATTAGAGAATAGAATACCGCCTGGTGTAGATGAAGCAGCAAAAGTGAAAGCTGAATTTTTAACTGATATTGCATTAGGAAAATTATCTAGTCCCCTTATTTCTAGAGATAGGGCTGTAGAATTGTTAGGAACAATGCAAGGTGGGTATAATGTTAATTCATTAATTAATTTATTAGATGATAATTCTTTAGCACCTATTGCAGCTAAAGCTTTATCTCATACTTTGTTAATCTTTGATGCTTTTGATACAATAGCAGAAAAAGCAACAGATGGTAATGTTTACGCAAAAGCTGTGATTCAATCTTGGGCTGATGCTGAATGGTTTTTATCTAAACCGAAGTTGGATGAAAAGATTACCTTAACTGTTTTTAAAGTTCCTGGTGAAACAAATACAGACGATTTATCACCAGCTCCAGATGCATGGAGTAGACCTGATATTCCTTTACATGCACAGGCTATGCTAAAGAATGCAAGACCAGGTATTACCCCTGATAATGATGGTGTAGTAGGTCCAGTTTCTACTATAAATAAATTACGTGAAAAGGGAAATCAACTAGTGTACGTTGGTGATGTTGTGGGAACAGGTTCTTCGCGAAAAAGTGCTACAAATAGTGTTCTTTGGTTTATGGGAAATGATATTCCATATGTACCAAATAAGAGAGTAGGTGGATTCGTATTTGGTGGAAAGATAGCCCCTATATTTTTTAACACAATGGAAGATGCTGGAGCATTACCTATAGAAATGGATGTGTCAAAGTTAGAAACAGGTGATGTTATTGATGTTTATCCATATGAAGGTAAAATTGTTTCACATGAAACATCTGAAGTTTTATCAACATTTTCTTTAAAAACAAAGGTTTTATTAGATGAAGTTCGTGCAGGTGGTCGTATACCTTTAATTATTGGTAGAGGATTAACAGCTAAAGCGCGTGATTATTTGAAATTACCAACTAGTGATGTATTTATAAAGAATGATGAAATCAAAGATACAGGTAAGGGTTATACATTAGCTCAAAAGATTGTTGGTCGTGCTTGTGGTGCTCAAGGTATAAGACCTGGAACATATTGTGAACCAAAGATGACCACTGTTGGCTCTCAAGATACTACTGGACCAATGACTAGAGATGAACTTAAAGATTTAGCTTGTTTAAGTTTTAGTGCAGATTTAGTTATGCAGTCTTTTTGTCATACAGCTGCATATCCTAAGCCTATCGATGTTATAACTCATGATACTTTACCTAATTTTATTTCATCAAGAGGTGGAGTTGCTTTAAGACCTGGTGATGGTGTAATTCATAGTTGGTTAAATAGGATGGTTTTACCTGATACTGTTGGTACAGGTGGTGACTCTCATACTAGATTTCCAATGGGTATATCATTCCCTGCAGGCTCTGGATTAGTTGCTTTTGCTGCTGCGACAGGGGTTATGCCTTTAGATATGCCTGAATCCGTTTTAGTGCGTTTTAGTGGTACAATGCAACCAGGTATTACATTAAGAGATCTTGTTCATGCAATACCATTAAAAGCAATTGAAATGGGGTTATTAACTGTAGAGAAAAAAGGTAAGAAGAATATTTTCTCTGGTCGTATTTTGGAAATACAGGGTTTATCTAACTTAAAGGTAGAGCAAGCTTTTGAATTGGCAGATGCTTCAGCTGAGCGATCAGCAGCAGGTTGTACAGTGGCTTTAAATAAAGAACCTATAATTGAATATTTAAAATCTAATATCACATTATTAAATTGGATGATTAAAGAAGGTTATAGTGATAAGGATACTTTGGCTAAACGTATTAAAGATATGGAAAATTGGCTAGCAAATCCTACATTGTTGGAAGCTGATGAAGATGCTGAATATGCTGCAGTAATTGATATTAATATGTCAGATATTAAGGAACCTATTCTTTGTGCTCCGAATGACCCTGATGATGCAAGAAAGTTATCAGATGTGACTGGTGAAAAGATTGATGAAGTGTTTATTGGTTCATGCATGACTAATATTGGACACTATAGAGCTTCAGCTTCTCTCCTTAAAAATGTAAAAGGACAAGTACCTGTTAAATTGTGGATAGCTCCGCCAACTAAGATGGATAGAGCTGAATTGATCCATGAAGGTTTATTCAGTATTTTTGGAAAAGTTGGAACTCGTTGCGAAATCCCTGGTTGTTCATTATGTATGGGTAATCAGGCACGTGTTGCAGATAATGCTACAGTTGTATCTACATCTACACGAAATTTCCCAAATCGTTTAGGACAAGGTGCAAATGTTTATTTAGCCAGTGCAGAATTGGCAACTGTTGCCGCTATGTTAGGTAAATTACCTACCGTACAAGAGTATCTTGATGCAATTAAAAATATCGAATCTGACAAGGATTCTATATATAAATATATGCAATTTGACAAGATGGAAGAATATAAAGCATAAAATTGAAACACGCCTTTTTTTAGGGCGTGTTTTTTTTAATTGTATTATTTTGGTGCGTATTATTTTATTAATTCAATTGTAAATAGATGAATTTACTAATTTAGAGCCTATTTTTTTGTTGGCACATTACTTGAATAAATATTGAAAATGATATTTTTAATCTAGGAGTTTAATTTAATATGAAGCAAATTAGCGCAATTATTAAACCTTTTAAACTTGATGATGTAAGAGAAGCTGTTTCTGCGTTAGGCATCGATGGTATGACTGTAACAGAAGTGAAGGGCTTTGGTCGTCAAAAAGGTCATACTGAACTATACAGAGGTGCTGAATACCAGGTAGATTTTTTACCTAAGGTAAAATTGGAAATTGTAGTATCTGATGAAATGTGTGATCAAGTGTTAGATGCTATTATCAAAGCTGCTCGCACAGGAAAGATTGGTGACGGGAAGATTTTTGTATATAATTGCGATCACGTTGTGCGCATTCGTACAGGTGAAACCGATGATGATGCATTGTAGAACAGTTTGTTAAATGGTTAACCAATAGTTTTTAGCAAACGGTTTAAATAATTTTTAAGACCAAATTCTTAGTGTAAGAATTTGGTCATAGTTTACATAAAAGTTATATAGTGTTGTAAGTTGATTTTATGATTCAATATTTTCTTCAAATAATTTAACTATTGATTTATAAGTCTTTTTTATTTCTGCACAACTTTTTGGAGTTACAAAAATAGTATCATCACCCGCAATTGTTCCTAATATTCCTTCGGAGCTACTAATGGAATCTAGCATTCTTGCGATCATTTGGGCACTACCTGGACTTGTGTGAATTACAATTAAATATTCATTATGTTCAATTGTTGTTACTAGTGATTTAATAGAATTATTGACTGTGGGGATAGAGTGGCTAGATGGTAGACAATAAACCGTATTTTTTTTTGTATTACGCATACGTATGGCACCAAATTTAGAAAGCATTCTCGAAACTTTTGATTGGTTGATATTATCAAAACCTAATTTTATTAGTGCGTCAACAATTTCAGATTGAGAACTAAATTTTTCAGAAAGAAGAAGTTCTTTAAATGCTTTTTCCATTGATGCTATGGTATCTTGTTCTTCCATTTTGAATACTCCTATATATGACTATATAAATATTTAAAGACATATTATTTATTCCAATTGAGTTGCGAGCGCTATCATATCAAAAAATCTATTTTTATGCATATATATTCACAAAATATGCATAAATATTTATATGTGTATTCTGGAATTTAATTTTCAAAATATTAGTATATGATCGTAAAAAATGTTTTTTTGTAAAAAATTGAGAAAGATATAGGGAAAAATTAACCATTATGTGGTTTATTACTTTTATTTAGAGTAATATATACATGTGTGAGAATAATTACATAAAATTTTTAAAAGTTTTAGATGTTTAGAGGACTCTGTTAAGATGAAAATTGCAGTTTTAGGTGCTGCCGGTGGTATTGGTCAGCCTTTATCTTTATTATTAAAAAATTCATTACCATCTGGTTCTGAATTAGCGTTATATGATGTTGCTCCTTTTACTCCTGGTGTAGCTGTAGATTTGAGTCATATTCCTTCAGAAGTTTGTGTAGAAGGTTTTACAGGTGATGAAGGTTTAGCTAAAGCTTTAACTGGTGCTTCTGTTGTGGTAATCCCTGCTGGTATGGCTAGAAAGCCAGGTATGGATAGAAGTGATTTATTTAAGTTTAATGCTAAGATAGTAAAGCAATTAGCAGAAAATATTGCTAAATACGCTCCAAAAGCATGTGTTGCTATTATTACAAACCCTGTTAACACCATGGTTCCATTAGCTGCAGAAGTGTTGAAGAAAGCTGGATGTTTTGATCCTAAGCGTTTGTTTGGTGTAACTCTATTAGATACATTACGTGCTGAAACATTTTGGGCGGAAAAGGTTGGTTATGGTAAAGGTTTATTGAGAGTTCCTGTAATCGGTGGTCACAGTGGTACTACAATTTTACCTTTATTTTCACAAGTAGTAGGTTATAGTGATGTATCTGAAGATGATATTCAAAAATTAACTGTTCGTGTTCAGAATGCAGGTACCGAAGTTGTTAATGCTAAGGCTGGTGCAGGTTCTGCAACTTTATCTATGGCTGCAGCTGGGGCTCGTTTTGCTTTAGCTTTAGTTAGAGGATTAAATGGAGAAAGCGGTGTTGTTGAAGCAGCATACTGTGCTAGTGGTTCTGAATATGCTCCATTCTTTGCTCAGCCGATAGTGTTAGGAAAAGATGGTATGGAAAAAGTATTACCTATTGGTAAGTTAAGTGCTTATGAACATAAGTGCTTAAATGACATGTTAGAAACATTAAAATCTGACATTCAATTAGGTGTTGATTTTGTTAACAATCCTAGTGAATAATATTTAAATAACACATAAAAAATTAAATGAATAAAGAGAGCTAATTTTATTAGCTCTCTTTTTTTTAAAGAAAACTTTAATATTGTCGCTATAGAGATATGCAGTGTTGTAAATGATCTTGGGGAAAAAACGATGAACAAAGGACTAGTAAGTATATTGTGCACGAGTTTCCTTGTAATGTTTTTATTGGCAGATAATGTATCTTATGGCGAAGATTTTGATGAAGTTTCAAGAACGGTTCAAGATATTGAATCTTTGAATGATTTTAACATGACTACCATGGGGGAACATATATACACAATAGAAGAAATTAATTCATGGGTAGAGACAGGTAGTCAGTTAAGTGTATTGTCACAAGTTCATGGTTGTCAATTCACAGACGATATAAGACATAGGGCTATGCGTAGTTTGTCATCATCGTATGAATTTTTATATGGTGATATGCTTGTGAATGGAGTTTGTGTTGATAAAGACATTAGTTCGGGAGTTTTTTATATTCAAGAGGCAGCTAAAAAAGGTTATCCTGGAGCTATGCGTAGATTGTCCTTTTATTATGAAGTTGGAAGATATGTTCAACAAGACAAAGATAAAGCTACGTTATTAATGCATGAGGCAGCATTAATGGGGTACGTTCCTGCTCAGATTGATTGGGTGTCGATGTTAATAAGAGGTATGGGAAGTGCCGTTGATTATGAAGAAGCTTATAGTTTATTGCATCATAGTTTAGTTGCAACCCCGATACAATTTGATAAGAGTAAAAAATATCTTGAAGAATTAGCGACTAGAATGCCTGATTACATTGTAGAACGAGCAAAGACTAAAGTTTTTTACTAAAAACACAATATAAGTTAAGAAGTCTTTATTTATATTATTGTCATTGTGATATAGCTATAAAAAGAGAGTTGAAAAAACTCTCTTTTTTGCATAAACAATATCAATAATTTATAATTACAGGCATATTATTAGATTAGTGGAATTAAAAATGTTTGAAAATTTAACACAAAGATTAACAAAGACATTAAGAAATGTTACTGGTAAAGGTCGTCTGACAGAAGATAATATAAAGGATACCTTAAGAGAAGTTCGTATGGCTTTATTAGAAGCTGATGTGGCCTTACCTGTAGTAAAAGAATTTATTTCAGATGTAAAGACAAAAGCTTTAGGAACTGAAGTTAATTTAGCTTTAAATCCAGGGCAAGAATTTATAAAAATAGTTTTTGAAGAACTAAAAACTGTAATGGGTGAAGTTAATGAAACTCTTGATTTAGCAACTCAACCTCCTGCTATTATACTAATGGCAGGTCTGCAAGGTGCTGGTAAAACAACATCTGTAGGTAAATTAGCAAAATTTTTAAAAGATCGTATGAAGAAAAAAGTTATGGTTGTTAGTTCTGACGTATATAGACCAGCAGCCATACAACAACTTGAAACTTTGGCTAAACAAGTTGGTGTAGAATTTGTGCCTTCAAATGTTAATGAAGCTCCTGTTGAAATTGCTGTGAACGCAGTTCAAAAAGCTAAATTAAAAATGATGGATGTATTGATTATCGATACAGCAGGGCGTTTACATGTTGATGAAAAAATGATGGATGAAATAAAAAATATTCATCAAGCTGTAAAACCTATAGAAACATTGTTCGTTGTTGATGCTATGACAGGTCAGGATGCTGCTAATACAGCAAGGGCATTTAATGAGGCTTTGCCGTTAACAGGGGTTGTTTTAACAAAGATTGATGGTGATGCAAGAGGTGGTGCGGCATTATCTGTTCGAAAGATAACAGGTAAACCAATTAAGTTTTTAGGTGCTGGAGAAAAGATAGAAGCTTTAGAACCATTTCATCCAGAACGTTTAGCAAGTCGTATCTTGGATATGGGGGATGTTTTAACTTTAGTTGAAGAATTAGAACGCAAAGTTGATAAACAAAAAGCAGAAAAACTTGCTAATAAATTTAAAGAAGGAAAAGGGTTTGATTTAGAAGATTTTAGAGAACAAATTATCCAAATGCGTAATATGGGCGGTATGATGGGTATGGTAGATAAGCTACCTGGTATCGGCTCATTGCCTGATGAAGTAAAAGAAAAAATGGACGATAAAATAATTTATCGCAAGGAAGCTATAATTAATTCTATGACACCTAAAGAAAGAAGAAATCCAGAAATAATAAAAGGCTCAAGAAAGAAAAGAATTGCTATGGGGGCAGGTGTTGAAATTAGTGAAGTTTCAAGTTTGCTAAAAGAATTTGATGCAATGCAAAAATTAATGAAAAAATTACAATCAAAAGGTGGTATCCGTAAATTGTTAAGCATGGTTAAGGGAATGATGCCGCCAGGTGGTTTTGGAATGTAAATTACTAGTTAAGATTAAAAAATAACTTGATTAATTTTGTAGAAATAGTAAAATTTTGCAACCTATTTTGTATTTAGGGAAGTTTTATTCCTATTATTTAACGTATTATAGAGGAAACTATGGTAGTTATTCGTTTAGCTCGTGGTGGCGCTAAGAAGCGTCCTTTTTACCACATCGTTGTAGCTGATCAACGTCGTGCTTTAACCGGTCGTTATATTGAAGATTTAGGTTATTTTAATCCAATTGCGAAGGGTCAAGAAATAAGATTAAAGTTAGATCTTGCAAAAGTTGAATCTTGGATTGCTAAGGGTGCTCAGTTGTCAGATCGTGTTGCAAACTTAGTGAAAGAACAAAAGAAAGAAGCTCAAAAGGCTCAAGCTGCTGAATAATATAGGAAGGTGTTTTTAGATGACTGAAAGAGAGGTGCCTGAAGTTATGGGGCGTTTTGGTGCAGTTTTTGGCATTAAAGGCTGGCTGAAGGTATTTTCCTATACAGAGGATCCTAAGAACATATTTTCTTATAAACCCTGGTTTATGAAACGTCAGGGTCAAGATTGGCAGAGTGTGGAGTTTGAAGCTTTCAAACCTCATACAGATTGTTTCATTGCGAAGATTAAAGGTATTGATGTTCGTGAGGAAGCACAGGCTTTGACAGGTGCAGATATTGGTGTTCTCCCTAGTTCTTTGCCTAAATTACCCCAAGGTTCATTTCGTTGGATCGAACTGATGGGAATGAAAGTTGTAACAGTTGATGGTTACGATCTTGGAATGGTTAAAGAACTAATGGAAACAGGTGCAAATCAAGTACTTGTTGTAAAAGCAAATATTGATGATAAGTATGAAATAAAAGAAAGATTGATACCTTATATAGAACATGTAATTGTTAATGTAGATCCTTCTTCTAGAGTAATACAGGTAAGTTGGGATCCTGATTTCTAATTCGTATATTGGAGCTAGATATAGAAATGAGAATAGGAGTTGTAACTCTTTTTCCAGATATGTTCGATGCTATAACCAAATACGGAGTTACAGGACGAGCTTATAAGCAAGGTTTGATTGAAGTAATTTGCATTAATCCCCGAGATTTTGCATATGATAAACACCAGAAAGTTGATGAACGGCCTTTTGGTGGTGGACCTGGGATGCTTATGATGGTACAACCATTGCGTGATGCTATACGCAAAGCAAAAGAGTTATTACCTGAAGCAAGGGTGATTTATTTATCACCACAAGGTCGAGTGTTTAGTCATACAAGTTGTGTTGAACTAGCAAAAAATGAAGAAATTATTTTTATTGCAGGTAGATACGAAGGTATTGATGAGCGCATAATACAAACATATGTAGATGAGGAATGGTCCATAGGTGATTATGTTCTTAGTGGTGGAGAATTACCTGCAATGGTAATGATAGATGCAATTTCTCGTATGATACCTGGAGTGTTGGGTGACATCTTGAGTGCTGAAGAAGATTCATTTGCTCAAGGATTATTGGATTATCCTCAATATACTCGCCCATTAGAGATTGATGGAATGAAAGTTCCTGATGTTTTGCTTAGTGGTAATCATGCAGAAATAAGAAAATGGAGATTGAAGCAAGCTATTGCTCGTACTTATGAAAGAAGACCTGATATTTTTAGTAACCTAGCTCTGACTGACGAGCAAAAGAAAATTTTTGCCCTTTATCTTCGAGAACAAGAGTTGTCTTGATTCAGAGAATAATTGAACAGTAGAGAGTTATCAGTATATCCTAGGTAGGAAGTTAAAATGAATTTAATTGAACAAATTGAAAAAGAACAAATGCGTTCTGATATCCCTACATTTAATCCTGGTGATACAGTACGTGTGCAGGTACGTGTAGTTGAAGGCGATAAAGAACGTTTACAGGCTTATGAAGGTGTTGTAATCGCTAAGCGTAATCGTGGTTTACATTCAGCTTTTACAGTAAGAAAGATTTCTAATGGTGAAGGTGTTGAACGTGTATTCCAAACACATAGCCCATTAATTTCATCTGTAGAAGTTACTCGTCGTGGTAAGGTACGTCGTGCTAAACTTTACTATTTACGTGCATTAACAGGTAAGGCTGCTCGTATTCGTGAAAAGTTAGATACAAAGAAGGCATAAGCTTTTTATCTTTGTAAAATGGTATACAAATAGGTTAAGATTAGGAGGTTTATAACCTCCTTTTCTTTTTTATACTCAGTATGTAGATTGAAATTCATTTATACATTAAGGTTAATAATAGTTTTATATTAATGAAAAAACGAGTGACTTATTATCTAGCACTCGTTTTTAAGTTTTGAAAAAATTAAAATAATTATGAATTAGTTTACAGAAAAACTACTTACGAGTCTTTTTAGAAGCACATGCTTTGGTTGTTTTTGCTTTTGTAGTTTTTGCAGTGTTTTCTACCTTTGTTACTTTTGGTTCATCTTTCTTTAAACTAGATTCAGATAATGTAAATACGGAATTTTCGCTACCGAATTGATTTGGAATATAGCTTTCGGCATTCCAGTCGTTATCATAGTTTTCAGAACCATCTTCCCATTCGTAGCGGAATCTGTATTGATAAATAACATCACCTACAACAGATTTTGTATCAATATCAATTACAGTTGAAAAAGAACCATCTTTTTTTTGTGTTAACTTAACAGGATCCCAACCATTAAAACTGCATAGTAAGTAAATATTTTTGGCATTACGTGCAGCTTCTTTAGAAACCTCAAAAGTAACCTTTACCTTGGTTTTAAGATCATAATTCTTAATGGTACTCATACACATTTCCTCATAATATTATAATTAATTGATTTTGTTAAAGCGTATAATACGTTTAGTATTTATTTGTATCAGTGATTGATACAATATATGCTATATTATCACATGCGTGAAAATTTTCTAAATTATGTATGTTTTTTTATTTTAAAATTTTGATATTTGTATAATTTTAATATAAAGTGCAAAAAAACTTTTAAAGTAGATTATGTCTAGATTTCTGTTATATATAGGTAATCTAAGAATTATGTTTTTAAGTATTAGGAATAGTTTATATTAGCGATTTATCACGACTATTACAAAAAAATAATATGGTAGAAATTAGCAAATTTTATTAATTATTGAGTAGAAGATTTGAAGTTTTTAGTCAGGTATATAATTGCCAAAGGCTTTAAGTATAATTTTTGTTGTGAAATTTTTTCTGAGATAAAATCCGTATTGCATAATATTGTTTAATTTTCCACAAGGTCTAACTTGGGTAATTTCGCCTATATTACTACTAATATTTTCAATGCCTTTTGTTGATATTATTTCCATGATTTCCTCCCAATCATTTTTAAGTTTTATAAGGTCTGTTGTAGATGGTTCCCATAAAAAACCTGTTGCTATATGTCTGTTTTTTAAAGGAATAGAACGTTCACCCTCAATAGGGATCCATAGAATTTTTTTTAATTTATTTAAAAAATTAGAATTTTCGAAAACCTGACCACATAGTTTATCTTGTTGGATGATACATATATGGGTTGTTTCTGCTGGTGTGCCTTTGTAGGTTATTGGAATAGTTTTTAATTCTATTCCGAGATGTGGAAAATCTTGAATTGGATTAGCACCAGCACTTGCTCCTAATGCTATTTCAATTAATTGACCTGCGAAACCTTTTGCGTAGAGCATATTATTAGGTACGGGGATTTGCAATTTTGTAGCAAGCTCTCCTATTGTGAGTCCTGCAATTGCATGAACTCTATTTAATAATTGTTGTTCTGTTTGGGGTATGTACATAAAATTTACTGTTTTTAGGATTGAATTATTAGAGTATTATAACGTTTTTTTTAAATATTAAATATCATTTATAGAAATTTAGTTTTAAAGAGTTAAATGTGCTAAAATTAGGTATTTAGAATATTGTTAATATAGGTGTAAGTTGTGATTGATAGTGATGGGTTCAGGTTGAATGTAGGCATAGTGTTGTGCAACAGTCAAGGACAAGTTTTATGGGCTCGTCGTATTGGGCAGAACTCTTGGCAATTTCCTCAGGGGGGAATAAATATTGGTGAAACCCCTGAAAGTGCTATGTACCGTGAATTAGAAGAAGAATTAGGATTAGATGTTAAAGATGTAGAGTTATTGTCTGTATCTAAGTCTTGGTTTAAATATAAACTTCCAAAAAGGCTAGTGCGTTGGGATGAAAAACCAATATGTCTAGGTCAAAAACAGAAGTGGTTTTTGTTAAAATTATCAAAAACTCAAGAAAGCAAGATTGTATTTAATCACACAAATATTCCAGAATTTGATGATTGGAGATGGGTGAGTTATTGGTATCCAGTACGTCAAGTTGTATCATTTAAGAGAGATGTATATAGAAGGGTATTATTAGAATTTTCAGAGTTGGCATTATGCACCAGCAACAGAAAATTTTTAAGAAGTATTGTGATAAAACCTATTGATTCATTAAATCGGGAACGTAGATTAAAGAACTCTAAAAATAGAAAAAACAATGGAGGGAACTGTGTTAACCACTTTAAGAAAAATCATTGAAAATGTCTTGAAAGAAAATGATATTATTAAGGCTTTAAAGATATTAGTAAAAGAATCTAGAGAAGCTTTAGGGGTAGATTGTTGTTCCATATATCTTGATGAACCATCAAGATGTAGATACCGTTTAGTAGCTACAGATGGTTTATTTCAGGATTCTGAGGGTAAAGTAACTTTGCGTTACGGTGAAGGACTTGTAGGTTTAGTTGGTCGTAGAAAAGAGTTACTTAATTTAGCTGATGCTCAAAATCATCCAAATTTTAAATATATTCCTGAAATTGGTGAAGAAGAATTTCAATCTTTTTTAGGTGTACCTATTGAGCATGCTGGAATTGTTTTAGGTATTTTTATTATTCAACAAAAAGAATCTCGTCAATTTACAGACGTCGAGGAATCATTTTTAGTAACTTTAAGTGCTCAATTAGCATCCATTTTATATTTATCAGATATGCAAACCAAGGATCAAGATACACATGAACCTATTTCATGTACATTTGGTTCAGGCGGAATTGCTATAGCAAGAGGTTGGGTATGGCAACCACATATGGAGTTGAATCAGGTAATTTTGCGTAAAACTGATGATCCTGAAATGCAAAGTGAATTATTTCATCAAGCTATGTATCAATTACAGACAGATCTTGATTCATTGATTTTAAGAATGAAAGACTCTGTAAAAAAGATTGAACATTCAGAAGTTTTTGAAAATTACCAAAGATTCTTAGATGAAGATGAATTTAGCAATTTAGTTGATGAAAAGATTTTGTCAGAAAATTGGGCAGCATCAGCAGCTGTAAAAATAATTTCTGATAATTATATTGAAACTCGTCTAAATGATGATAAAAAAGAAGAAGCTTTAGCAATTAAAGATTTAGCGCAAAGATTATTGTCTCGTTTAGCACATAGTTATCTTGAAGATTTTGATTTTAAAGAACCTGTTGTTTTATTAGCAGAGAATGTAACGGCCTCATTAATTGCAGAAGTCCCTAGGGATAGATTAGCTGGTTTAGTATCTTTAAATGGTTCTGAAAATTCAATAGCGGCTATTTTAGCAAAAAGTTTGAATATTCCAATTTTAATGGGGGTTAATTTACCTCTTCAAGATTTAGATAGACATTTATTTATTATTGATGGAAAGAGAAAAGAATTACATATAGACCCTTCTATAGGTGTTGTAATAGAGTATCAGGGTAATGTTTCACTAAATGAGGAAAAGAGTCGTTTATTTGATTCAGAAAAGAGTAAAGAAGTAATCACCGAAGATGGTGTAAAAATTAATGTTGATTTGAATGCTGGTATTAATTTTGAGGAAGAACAAGCCGAAGTTTTATCTATGATAGATGGGGTTGGGCTATATAGAACTGAAATCGAATACATGATGCATAATACTTTTCCGACAGAATTGGAAGAGTGTGCTCATTATGAAAACTTTTTACAAAATTTCTCAACTAAAAGGGTAAGGATGAGAACTCTCGATGTAGGCGGTGATAAACCATTACCTTATTTACCCTTGAATGAAGAAAATCCATTTATGGGATGGAGAGGGATTCGAATAAGCTTAGATCGACCAAATTTATTATTATCTCAGTTTAGAGCAATGTTAAAGGCCAACCGTAAGTATGAAAACCTTGAAATTATGTTACCTATGGTATCTAGCCTAGATGAAGTAATTCAGGCAAAGGCTTTGTTAGATCAAGCACATAAAGAAATTTGTGAAGAGTATAGTGATGTTGTTGCTTATCCAAAGTTAGGAGCAATGATTGAAGTACCTGCAGTTATGTTTTTGCTTGAAGACTTGGCTCCATATTGTGATTATTTTTCAATTGGTAGTAATGATTTAACGCAATATGTATTAGCTGTTGATAGAAATAATCCTAGTGTTGCAAAATTATACGATTGTTTTCAGCCCGCAATGGTAAGAGTTTTACACAGATTACATCGTATTTGTGAACATGAAATTAATCGTCCATTGGCAATGTGTGGTGAAATGGCAGGTTCTCCTTTAGGCGCATTATTACTAGTTTCTATTGGTTATAGAGAACTTAGTATGAATATGATTTCTATCCCTGAAATAAAATATATTTTACGTCGTGTGAATACAAAGGAATTATCTGAAGTATTTGCAAAAGCTATAAAATTATCTTCTGCTACAGAAATTCGCAAACTTTATGTCGAATATGCTCAATCTAAGGGATTAGGTAATTTTGTGGATATTAAGCATTAATAGGAGCTTAAGTAATAATGAAACAGTATTTAGAGCTATTACAATATATATTTGATAATGGCACAGTAAAGACAGATCGTACAAATACAGGTACTAAGTCTATTTTTGGTTACCAAATGCGTTTTAATATGGCAGATGGTTTTCCGCTAGTAACTACTAAAAAATGTCATACAAGGTCAATTATTCATGAATTATTATGGTTTTTGCAAGGCGATACAAATATCAAATATTTACATGATAATAAAGTGACTATATGGGATGAATGGGCTGATGAAAATGGGGATTTAGGCCCTGTTTACGGCTATCAATGGAGATCTTGGCCCACACCAAGTGGCGGTCATATTGATCAAATTTCAAAAGTTATTGAGCAGATAAAAAATACTCCAGATAGTCGTAGATTAGTAGTAAGTGCTTGGAATGTTGCTGATATTGATAATATGAAATTACCACCTTGCCATGCATTATTCCAATTCTATGTAGCGGATGGAAAATTAAGTTTGCAACTTTATCAACGTAGTTGTGATACCTTTTTAGGTTTGCCATTTAATATTGCTAGTTATTCTATGTTATTACATATGGTTGCTGAACAGTGTAATTTAATTCCACATGAATTTGTTTGGACCGGTGGGGATGTTCATTTGTATTCAAATCATTTTGAGCAGGCTTTAGAACAATTATCTCGTACACCAAGACCTTTACCAACCTTAAAATTTGCTAGAAAGCCTAGTTCAATATTTGATTATAAATATGAAGATTTTGTTATTGAAGGTTATGATCCTTATCCGGTGATTAAAGCTCCTATAGCTGTTTAACTTGAGGATGTAAAATGATATCAGAAGTTCAATGGGATAAAATAAAATGGAATTCTCGTCGAGGTATGCGAGAATTAGATTTAATGTTGGAACCTTTTGTTGAAAAACATTTACCTAAAATGGGTGAAGAAATGTTTTATGAATATGAATATTTTTTACAATGTTCAGATTTGGAATTAGTACGTTTTTTATTACGTAGACAAGAACCAACAGATCCAAGGATATTGGCGATGGTAAATGTGATTATCAAATGTCATGAAGATGATCTCAGTTAATGTAAGGTTGATTTAATACATGGAATTTAATGAGTTAGAATTAGATGAACGCTTGTTAAAAGCAATTGATGAAGCTGGATTTAAAAAACCAACACATGTTCAATTAGAAGTAATACCTGAAGCTTTATCAGGATTTGATATATTAGCTGATGCTCCAACGGGTACAGGAAAAACTGCTGCATTTATATTGCCTTGTTTACAACATTTAATAGATTTTCCCAAAAAGAAATTAGGTTTAGCTAGAGTATTGATTTTAGCACCAACTAGAGAATTAGCATTGCAAATTACTGAGCATGCAAAGTTAATGTGTAAGTTTTTACCACATATTACAATTGGTACAATTATTGGTGGTATAGATCATGAAGAGCAATTGCCTGTATTGACGCAAAAAACAGATATTGTAGTGGCAACTCCTGGTAGATTAATAGAGTACCTCCGTAAAAAAGCTTTTGATATTCATGCCGTTGAAATTATGGTGCTTGATGAAGCTGATAGAATGTTAGATATGGGGTTTATTGATGATGTAAAAGAAATATCAAAATTAGCCTACAGAAGAGAACAAACATTTTTGTTTTCAGCAACTTTAGAAGGTGATTTATTAACAAAGTTTGCAAATGAGGTTTTAAAAAATCCTGTTGAAATTCATGTAGATTCACCTCGTTCAGAACGTAAAAAAATTGTTCAATATAAATATTATGCAGATGATTTAGAACATAAAATTTTATTGTTAGAAAAGGTTTTGAGTGATGATAGTGTTACAAAATCTATAGTTTTTATAAAGACTAGAGAACGTTTAGCAGAATTACATTCTCGTTTAACTTCTGATGGAATAGCTAATGTTTACATTCGAGGAGAAATGGAACAAGAAAAACGTTTGGATGCCTTATCAAAATTCACGGATAATAAAGTAAAAGTTTTACTTGCAACAGATATTGCTGCTAGAGGTATTGATATAGTAGATATTACCCATGTTATTAATTTTGATTTACCGAGAGGTGCGGATATTTATGTTCATAGAATAGGAAGAACTGCTAGAGCTGGTAGAAAAGGTTGTGCTATTAACTTAATCGAAGCTCATGATATACCTATGATGGAGCGAATAGAACGTTATACTGATGAAAAAGTAATTAAACGAGTTGTTGAAGAACTAAAGCCTAAGAATAAGTTAGCAGATTTTTCTAAAAAGAAAAAAAATAAAAATGATAATAAAATAGTTGAAAAAGCAAAGTCTCATAAACAACGTTTAAGAGATAAGAAGAATAAAGGTAAGCCTGATTTATATGCGAAGAAATTATCTAAGTTATTAAAATCAGGTATGTCTGAAGAAGAAGCTAAAGTTTTTATAAACAATAAAAAAGAAGAAAATTTAAAAGAAAGTCTTAAAGACAAAGTACTGGATAAAAGAAAAAAGGATAATTTATAGAGAGACCCCGAAAGTTGAACAAAACTTTCGGGGAATTTTTATAAATTGTTGTTTTATTCATTAGTATTATTGTTGTTGTCAGTATTGCTTTCAGGCAATTGTTTAGAAAAAATTTGGTAAGTGATAATAGCTATATTCATTATATAAACATTAATAAAAAATACTATCAATGATGTTGTTAAAATTGTATGCCATATAATGTATGACAAATTGTTTAAATGTAACTGTGATAAAACAACGACTATAACTCCGAATAAGAAGAATGAAAAAGCAATGCCCATAAACCAGTTTACGCAGAGTATAAAAGAGGCTATAGGATTTTTTAATAAAGCTTCTATAGACTCAACAACGCATACCAAAACTGAAGGATTTTCTTTCATGGATAAAATATTTGAACTCATGAAAGTTATTCCCCATAATAATGTTATAAATGTTGTTAATAAGATAGCATAGATAGCAAGTGGACTATTAACTACTAAATGTTTGGTATCTGGACTTATGCTAAAAGAATTATAAGCATATGTTCCACAAGCAATAATTAAAGATGTTGGTATAAGTATCAAACATGCAAAGGAAAGCATTTTTGTATTATAGTGAAAGTTTACTAGCTTTAAAGATTGAGTAATATTGAAATTATTGCCATGAATTTTGTTCAAGAGTAAATAGAAGTACGCAGTCATTACTCCAGGAATAGTAAAAAAAGACATTACAGGAACAAGCATAGATATACAAATGCTTAAACTTAATAATAAACTAATAAAAAAAGTTTTTTTATCAGAAATTATAACAGCTAGAGCTTGAAAAGTGCTAAGAAAGGCTACTCGAGTACCTATTTTATAGCTATTATTGAGTTCTTTTATAAATGTTTGCATTACAAATAATCCTAAAAAATAAAGATTATATATTATAACGCAAAACTAAAATTTTTTAAAAACGTGGTTTTTGGAGAGCACTATAATACATTTCTTCATACTCTTCAGCTGATTTACTCCATTCATAACGAACATTCATTGCATTATCTCGTAGTCGTAAAAATTCATCATACTCTTGTAAATAAAATATTAGAACTCTACGAAGACAACTAAGGAGTGCATTTGGATCAGGATCGGTAAAAGCGAAACCTGTGGCATCTTTGGGGTTTTGATCATAGGATATAACAGTATCTTTTAAACCTCCTACAGATCTGACAATCGGTAAAGTTCCGTATGCAAGACTGTACATTTGGTTTAATCCGCATGGTTCAAAAATTGAAGGCATTAAAAAGAAATCAGCACCAGCTTCAACAAGATGAGCAAGTACATTGTCATAAAGACTCTTAAATACAAATTTATTAGGGTATTTATTTGCTAATTCATGAAGCATGGATTCTAATTTTAAGTCACCTGTTCCTACAATAATAAGTTGAACTTTATGTTTTAAGAAATCATTTAAAATAGGTATTAATAAACCAACACCTTTTTGGTCTGTTAAACGACAAACCATTCCAAAAACAGGTACATCACAAACAGGAAGTGAGGTAGTTTGTTGTAATAAATATTTACATAGTTTTTTATTTTGTTTATTATTTTTATCAAAGTGAAATGCAAGAGATACATCAATACTCGGATCCCAATCGCTGTAATCACAACCATTTATAATTCCACAGAGATCGTTTATACGGTCAATAAAATTTTGGGTAATGCCATGACCACCTAAAAAAGTTGTTAATTCTTCGGCATAACTAGGACTAACGGCATTGATTTTATCTGCGTAATAAACACCACATTTTAAAAAGTTTAGATTGGCATAACCATGGATAATACTATCATTTGATACTCTAGCAATTTCAGGAAGCATCCAAAGTTGACTTCGATTAAAGACGCCTTGGAATGCTCCGTTATGAATTGTTAAAATGCTTCTTGTGTTTTTAAAAAAATCTACGTTAACATATTTTGTTACTAAGATCATTGGTGCTAATGCTGTATGCCAATCATTGCAATGTACGATTTCTGGACAAAAACCAAGATGCATGGTAGCTTGCAAACAAGCTGCAGAAAAAAAAGCAAAACGTTCTCCATTATCTTCGTATGAAATATTATTTTCAGCGTAAAGATTATTTCTATTAAAGAAAAATTCTTGGTCGATTAACCAAACTTTAACAAGATTCTGAATTGTTGTTTCCCTTACCTTAAATGATAATTTATTATCATTTTGGTTATTATCCATAGTTAGTTGAGCTATTATAGGTAGATTATTCCAATTGGCAATTTTGGAATAGCAAGGTAGCATGATAATAACTTCATGATTTTTTCTAGCAAGTTCTAGAGGTAGCGATTTAGCAACATCTGCTAAACCTCCAGTTTTTGCAAAACCACATAATTCAGATGTCAAAAATAATATACGCATCAAATTAAAAACCTATTTTTGCACCTTTGGGGATTACAACAATACCACCTTTAGATACACTATATTTTTTTCTATCTTGTTCTAAGTTTTCGCCTATGATAACACCATCTGCTATTTCGACATGTTTATCAATAATAGTATTTGTAATTCTGCAGTTTTGACCTATTTTCACATCCCCTAGTAATATCGAATTTGTAATCATTGCACCTTGGGATATTTTACAACTAAAACCTAAAATACTTTTATAAACAGCGGCACCACATAGTAAGCTACCAGCTGATATGGTGCTTTGAGAAATAGTATTTTTAAATAATTTTGTATCTATAAACTGAGCAGGTGGCAATGGTGGATAATTGGTATGTAATGGCCATGATTGGTTTGATAATGAGAATTTTGGAGGTAATTCTAATAAGTCCATATTAGCAGCCCAATATGTATCTATATCACCGACATCGCGCCAATATCCGTGAATAGTTTCTCCAGGAATTTTATTTGTATAAAAATCATAAACGTATACAGGGTTATTTGGATATAAAAATGGAATTATATCTTTACCAAAATCATGACTTGAAAGCTTGTTTTTTGAATCTTGTTCTAAAACTGAATAAAGAGTATTTTTTTCAAAAATATAGTTACCCATTGATACTAGGGCGTAATTAGGTGAACCTGGAATACTTTTAGGGTTTTCAGGTTTTTCTTCAAAACCGATCATTCGATGATTTTCATCAATTTCGATAACGCCAAAAGCAGAAGCTTTTGATATAGGAACTCTAATTGCAGAAACTGTAAGGCATGCGTTATTTTTTTTATGAAATTCAAGCATTTGGCGAATATCCATTTTATAAACATGATCACTACCAAAAATACAAATTTGATCGGGATTACTTTCTTCTAGGAATCCTAAATTTTGATATATAGCATCTGCTGTTCCAACGTACCAACGTTTTCCCATTCTCATTTGAGCAGGAATGGGATCTATAAAGCAACCAGGTATACCACTGACAGTCCAACCTTTTTTTAAATGCATATATAAAGATTGGCTTCTAAATTGTGTAAGAACAAATATTCTTAAAATATCTGAATTTATAAAATTATTTAAAACAAAATCGATTAATCTATAACTACCACCAAATGGAACAGATGGTTTGCTTCTTGAAATTGTAAGTGGTTTTAATCTAGTACCCTCGCCACCTGCGAGAATCATTGCTAAAATGCCTGCCATAGAAAAATCCCCTTGCTAAAGATATAAAAAATTATACTCTACAAAATCAAGAAAATGATTAATAAATGGTTTAAAATTTGAACAAAATTTACTTTTCTTGAGAGTTATTTTGATTCATGTCGACAAGAGCTCTTTCAATCTGATGAACAATTTCCTCATCTTCTAGGTCTTCTGGTGTTAATGGTGTACTAATTTTATTTTTTCCAGAAGCCCAGTCACTTAAATCTATTTCTTTACATCTTTTGCTGCAAAAAGGTCTGAATTTATTTTCAGGAACCCATTCGACATTGGTTCCACAAATAGGGCATTTTACAATTCTAGTCATAATGATTATCCTTATTTAATATTTCTTTGATGGGGATACCTTCAAAATCAAATGTTAAAAATCTTTTATGAAGTTCGAGAACTTTCTCTTCAAGCATTTCTGGTTTTGGTAAATTGGATTCTAATATTTCATCACTTAAAGAAATTTTTGTATCTAACGGATATTGGCTATGCACAATATTTATAGCTATATCTCTATTACAATGATCCCTTTCCATAGTTCTATTTATTTGAGTTTCGACATCTGTTTTCATGCATAGAATATAATTGCATAAAAATTCTAAATGATTCTCAAAAAGCAAAGGTGCTGAAAATATTACATATGGGATGTTATTTGATTGATTTGTTTGGGCTAGGGTAATGGATTCACAACAAGATTTTCGGATGATAGGATGAAGAATATTATTCAAGATTGTCTTTTTGGTGTTGTCAGTAAAAATAATCTCTTTTAACGCTCTGCGGTTTAAGGTTCCATCATTTTGTAAAATCTTGTTACCAAAAGCTTCTTTAATTTTTTCTAGACCTTCTGTATTAGGTTTTACAATTTCTCTTGCTACGATATCAGCATCGATAATTTGGCAACCAAATTTTTTAAAAAAGGCAGATACAGTGGTTTTTCCAGAAGCTATACCACCTGTAAGGCCTAATATCCACTTTAATTTAGCCATAAGAATATCTCTTAGTTAATAGGAGAGGTGCATTTGTAAACTTTAAATTTGTTGTTATTTTCCACAATATCAATGTTATAAAAACTTTTTTTCAAAGCATCAGTATATGGTAAAAAGGAATTAGCGACTATATAAGTTGTAGCTTTATTACCTTTTAAATGCTTAGGAATATTGTTTATAAAATCAATAGTAGGTTGAATTAATTGTTTTTTTCCAATGTGAAATGGAGGATTTGTTATTATTAAATTGTATTTATTAGCATTAGTCAACATATCGGAAAGGAATATATTATTAACAACATTATTTATTTTTGAAGATTCTATAGTACAAGCAATAGCAAAGGCGTTTATATCGCAAGAGTTTATTTCCAATTTTGGCATCAATAATGATAAATATATACCAATGATTCCTGTTCCACATCCCACATCTAGTATACTGTTTATATCAGTAAAACGTTCCTTTGAGACTGTTTCAAGAAGTAGTTTGGTTCCTAAATCAAGTTCTCCAAAACTAAAAATACCAGGTAGAAATGCTAGTTTAAGTGAAATAGAACCAATAGATAAATCTTTGTAGGTAAATCTTATAGGTTGATATTTATCATTATCTTTGTTGATGATTGTTGCTAGTAATAAACATTTACGAGCATTATCAATTTTATTTGTATGGGAAAAAGTTTTTAATAATGTTTCTGTTCCTCTAATACCTTCATCATTAGAACCAACGGTATAAAGGATATAATCCTGCTGACATAAATTGGCGATATGACAGATATAATTTATGTAGAATTTATTTTCTTGTTTGGTTTTTGTTATATTTAATAGAGCAGTATTTATGTCTTTTAATTCATTTTTTATGGATAAGATGTCTGTACCAAAAAATATACAAATTTTATTATCTAGGGTTTTTTGATAGAAGTTTATAACTTTTGAGGTATCAACTTCTATATTAAAATAATTGCATAGTGATTGATATTGAGTAAAATCTGTACACCAAATATTTGTAGTCTTTGCGACTTTGGTAATTTCGGTGATATAGTGGTCGTTCCAAAAACCGCAGATTAAAATATTTTTATCAACAAAATATGATAAATTTCTAGATAATATTTCACTCGTTGGATGCATTATTTTATCCTTCTATCATATTTGCAAGCATTACAAATTGTTGTAATGTAATATTTTCAGCACGTTGGTTTGGTTCTATGTTTGCTTGTGCTAACATTTCATCAGTAAATAAATCACCTAAACTGTTATGAACAGTTTTTCTACGTTGATTAAAAGCCATTGCTAGAACTCTTTCCAAATTTTTTATAGAATTAGCTTGATAAGGTTTTTGTTCATGAGGAATTAAGCGAACTACCGCACTTGTAACTTTAGGAGCTGGTCTAAAAGCATGAGGTTTAACTTCCATGATTGGAATTACTTTACAATAGTATTGAGTGATTATCCCTAAACGACCATAATCTTTTGAATTAGGAGCTGCAGCCAAACGTTCAACAACTTCTTTTTGGAGCATAAAGTGCATATCTTTGATAAGCTCTATATTGTCAAATAGATGCATCATCAAAGGAGTAGATATATTGTAAGGAAGATTCCCAAAAACCCTTATTTTATTGCTTGGAGTAGCTATTTCACTAAAATTATAACGTAAGGCATCCGTTTCATGAATTTCTAATTTTGGTGATAAAAAAGGGTTATTTCTTAATCTATCTGCCAAGTCTCGGTCTAATTCTATTACATGTAATTTGTCAACCAATTCACTTATAGGTGTAGTGATAGCAGCAAGACCGGGACCAATTTCCACAATGTTGTCATTCTTTTGAGGATTGATTGCTTTAACAATGTTCGCTATAACATTTTTATCTTGTAAAAAGTTTTGACCAAATCGTTTTCTAGCTGTATGTCCAAGGGTTATTTTATCGTTCATTTTTATGAATTCTCCAAGCAGTAGTCATTTCGATGGCAGTATTTATTGCGGTGTGTAAAGAACCTGTATCTGCAATACCCTTTCCTGCAAGATCTAAGGCAGTACCATGGTCTACACTAGTTCTAATAAAAGGTAATCCTAATGTAATATTAACAGCATTACCAAAACCTTTAAATTTTAATACAGGTAACCCCTGATCATGATACATGGCGAGTATTGCATCAGCATGGTCTAAAATTTTAGGCTGAAAAATTGTGTCAGCAGGATATGGACCATAAAGATTAATTCCTTGGTCTTTTAATTTATTAAGTGTGGGGATAATAATATCTAACTCTTCACGTCCTAGATGACCACCTTCTCCTGCATGAGGATTTAGTCCGCAAACGTAAATTTGAGGAGTTTTTTTATTAAATTTTGTATATAAATCGTTATGTAAAATAGTTATTATTTCTGTTAATAATTCAGGAGTTATAGCTTGAGATATATCTTTTAATGGTAAATGGGTGGTAGCTAAAGCAACTCTTAGACCTGTAGTTGCAAGCATCATTACTACTTTTTTGGTGTGACTTAACTCTTGAAAGAATTCTGTATGACCACTAAATGTAACTCCAGATTCGTTAATAATTCCTTTATGAACAGGACCTGTTACTAGTGCTGAAAATTCACCTGATAGACAACAGTTAGCGGCTATAGTTAATGTTTCTAAGACGTAGGAACTATTATTTTTATTTAAAATACCTGGTGTTACTTTATCACGTAAAACACATGGTAAATAAGTTAGAGTTCCTTTTTTATGAGGTTTGGCAGGAGCGTCCTTATTATATTGAATTAATTCAATGTTATTTTTATGAAGTATATTAATATACAATTTTAATAATTCAGGATCTGCAACGACAACTAATTCTTCTGAAAAGTCGTTATCAGCTAAACTTAACATAAGTTCTGGACCAATACCAGCAGGTTCACCTGGTGTTAAAATAATTTTTTCAGTCATTTTTTATCTTTTATCAATAATTAATAAATTTTTACATAAGATGTATCACGGAGTTCTTTTAACCAACGTTCACTTTCTTGATTCATTGTGCGTCTATAGATTATTTCTCTTGCTTTAAGTTTATAAGAATTTAAAGAATCATAATCTAACTTTCTACCTTCTAGTAAGACTAAATGCCAACCAAATCTGGTTTTAAAAGGTTCTGAAATCTCATTTTCTTTTAATTTTTCGATAGCTTTTTGAAATTTTGTATCAAAAACCTGAGGATTTACCCAATCAATTTCTCCACCTTTAAAGGCATTACTAGGGTCTTGAGAATATTGCTGAGCCATTTTTTCAAAAGATTCTTGACCACTAACTATTTCCTGGCGATATTTACTTAGTTCACTTTCAGCCTTTTCATCATCAAATATTATAGATGTAGTTAATAAAATATGGCGCAGTTTTACTAATTCCATTGGTTTTGGTTTATATGGTTTAATATCATAAACTTTTAGCATTATAAGGCCTAATTCACCACGTATAGGGCCAACAACATCATTTTCTTTACTATTTGCAATAGCTGTTGCTAAATATTGAGGTAGGTCGTTTAATGTTAATTCACCAAGATCTCCTCCATAAATAGCTCTTTTATCTTCTGAGTATTTCTGTGCTATACGAGAAAATGGAATATTATTGTTTAATTCATTTTGAATAAGTTTTACTTTGCGAACAGCTTTATCAACTTGAGCTGGTGTTGCATCATTTGGTAAATCAATAAGGATAGAAGCCAAATGATAGATTTTTAAATCTTTTTCCTGCTCTTTAAGAACCATTGCTAATTGTTGGATTTCTTGTTCTGAAATGTTTATGCGACTAGAAACTTGAGATTGTTTTACCTCATTAATAATTATATTATTTTTTATTTCTTCTCGCATATTTGCCTCAGACACCCCTTTAGATTTGAAATCGGCGATAATATTATCTACAGTTGTGTTATTAGTTTTGGCTATATTTTTGATATATTCATCTATATCAGTTTCTGACAATGTAAATGAATTTTTTTTAGCAATCTGAAGTATCAGACTTTGTTCAATTAATTGGTTTAAAATATTAGTTCTGAGTTCTTCTTCATTAGGTAATTGAGTAATACCTTGATTTGCCATATTTTTTTTAAATTGTTTTATGGCATTATCTAATTGGCTTTGCAGAATAATATCATTGTTTGCAACAGCAACTGTTTTATCAATAGTATAAGTTTCAGCAAAAGCAGCATTAAACAATAACGAAGTTGTAACGCTTAAAAGCAATAAAGTATTTTTTAGCATAATCAATTATTCTTAATCTAATCTAATCTAATCTAATCTAATCTAATTTATTTATTTACTTACTTAAATTAACTAAATCATTATATGGTATAAGTTTTGTGCTTTCATCAAATGTTGTATTAATTCCAGTACCACCTAAGCCTTTTAATTCCAAGAATATACCATATTTCTTTTCATCTTCAGCTGTTAATGTAATATTATCTGGTTTTTGATATCTTTCAATTTGAGCACCAAATGTATAACAACATGATTCATATTTTATAGCAAGCTTTTGATCTATATTTTGAGATTGTTCGAGATCATAGTACATAGCACCAACTACTTTGAAATCATCTGTTAATGGTAACACCAAACTACCACCAAGTTGTTTTACGTCAATAATTTCATTTTTTAATGTTCTGTTACCGTCTCTTGAATAGCGGTAACTAATTTGACCTTTATAGTCCTCGTAATTAACTATTAGTTGTGTATTCCAAGTAGATGTTTCTTTTTCTTTTGTATCATAAACTATTTCAGCATGAGTGGATAACCAATCAATAAGGTTTATATTAATACTTGAACTTATAGGAGTTCTAGGGTAATAATTTGTGCTATCATTCGGATATAGTTTAACTCTTTGAGGTACAAAGTCGTAAGCTTGACCAATATTAAATCTTAATCTTTCCTTATAGGCTTCATCATAGACTCTATAGGTAAAACCATAGCTGATTCTATTTATATCGCTAATACGGTCATTGCCAATATATTTCTTATATGAAAAAACAGAATGATAATCGTATAAACGGTCTGTAGAATCATAGATACCTATGCTATCTTGATTTTTATATGGAACATACATATATTGGATTTCTGGTTCGAATGTTAAATTGTATCCATTATCCAAATTATTAACGAAAACCATTTTCCCATTAGCTTCAAATTCATACAGATATCTGTTTACAGATTCATCCATAGAATCTTTTGAAAAACCTTTTGAGGTAGGCATTTTTGAAGGTATATTTTGTTTATAATGAGTTAAAAACATTCTGCCTAATGTATTTATAGATAAACCATAAGCGTCGAGAATAGGTAATTCTATTTCTGGTTGTAGATGAAATCTTTCACCTTCGTACACAAAATCAGCAACTTCTTTACCAGCTCTAAAGTTGGCATATTCACCATAAATTCTGTAAGAAAGTATATTTGAAATGAAGTTTCTGTAATTTATATTTATTTTTGGTAATAATTGGTATGGATAACCATATAAAGCATAAATAGGGACTAGAACCTGATGACGTAACAGTTGGATACTTGCATCAAAATTCTTTTTATCATAGGTCAAAGACAGAGATTGCTTTATTTGGTTATCAATTAAAGCATCTACGCTTGAATCGTAATCATTAAAGTAGTTATAATCATAATCTCGAATTTTATTGTAATCGATTTCTAATTGTAAATCTTTGTTCATCCAAAACGCATTATTATACCAATGGAATAACCATCTTTTGTATTTATCTTCTAGTTTTTTATTGGTATTTTCTTTTTCCAATAATTTGTCTTTGTGATTATATTCTCCAATAAACTTACCATAAAAATTGTCTAATAATAGGTATCTAATTTCAGCTTGAGTATATAAACCTCTGTGCTGAATAGCATTAGGTGTCAATGTGGCATCATAATTTGGAGCCAAATTAAAATAGATAGGAACACCAATTCTGTATCCATCAGTGCTACCATAACCTAAGTTAGGATACAAAAAACCTGTTTTTCTAACATTTTTTATTGGAAAATTAATGTATGGAATATAAGCTATGGGGATAGATTTTATCCATAATACAGTATTCCATGATTCCCCAAATATTTCATTTTGATCTACATTTAAGGAAGTTGATGTAATATGCCAAGTTTCGGCATTTTCAGGGCATGTAGATATGGAGGCACCTTCTAAACTTACGGTTTTATTTACATTATCTAAGTGGGCATAATCAGCAGAACCTCTAACTAAAGTACCATTAATGAAGTATTTTGCTTCATTTAATTCTGTTGTGTTAGTATCTAGGTTTGTTTTTAATGTAGTATCGCTTTCTACGGTTATTTCATTATCTTGATAAAAAACTCCCCCTTGAGCTTCCATCTCTTGGGTATTTTGATTGAATTTAGTTGAGTCAGCTCTTAGAGTTTTATTCCCTTGTTTTATCTCAACATTACCTTTGTATTCTACGGTATGTAAAGTAGCAGCAACTTCATCTGATTCTATTGATACAGGCGTTTGATTTAAATTATATTCAGGGGCATTAGGATTGTGAGGTGGAATATTGACATTACATCTACTATCGTAACCTAATTGATAAATATTTTTCACTGTTGTTGCAGATACGCTATTAGATGAAGATGGAGCCCCATAAGAGGTGTTTATATAGCTTGTTGAAATACTAATTGATGCTAGAATGAATACATGGGCATACTTTTGCACTTTTTATTCCTTGATTAAAAATCTTTAGATAAGATTTAATAATTATAACGTAAAACAAATACTTTTTAAAAGAGTAATACTACTCATAGTGTATGTATTTATCACTTGTGTTTAGTTTCATTAATGTGTGTAATTATATGTGCATGAATGCATGTTATTTCAAATAGTTACAAAATCATTTTTAAATACCATTGATTAATTTCATTTCCATAAAGCATAATGAAAAAACCAGCAACAGCGATGTATGGTCCAAAAGGTATTTGTTTTGAAGTCTTATTTCTTGTACAAATAATCCAAATAATACCAATAACAGCTCCAATGAATGCAGAACCAATAATAAGAGTTGGAATATACTTGATTCCAAACCATGCCCCTATGCAAGCGAAGAGTTTAAAATCCCCGTACCCCATACCTTCTTTTTTTGTAGTCAACTTAAATATCCAATAAAAAGTCCATGGAATTAAGTAACCTAAAACAGCTCCGTAAACAGAATACTCAAGGGTGCAATATGTTTCTTTTATATTTAATAAAATACCAAGCCAAAGTAAAGGAAAAACAATTTCATCTGGTATAAGCATTTTATCAAAATCTATACCACTTATCGCAATAAGAGACCATGTCAACAATAAGGCTCCAATCATTGATAAACTTGGTCCAAAATGAATAGCTATAATAAAAGATAAAACACCAGTAAAAGCTTCAACTAAAGGGTATCTCATTGAAATAGGTTTTTTACAACCTTTACATTTACCACCTAAAAACAAGTAGCTTACAATTGGTATATTTTCCCATGCGGTTATTTTATGCCCACAATGAGGACAACGAGAACGAGGAGTTATTAAGTTAAAAGTAGGGCGTTTTTCAATTTCCTGTTCTGGATGAAAATACTCTTGATATTCATCTTTATAGGCATTTTCCATCATTACAGGCAAGCGATAGATAACAACATTTAAAAAGCTACCTACCATAATTCCAAAAATTGTAATATATGTATAAAAGAGCCATGGAATTTGGTAAAGATTGTTTAAAACTTCAAATATAAAATTCATTTAATAATTCCTGGAATAAAAAGGGTTTCGCCGTGGCGAAACCCCTAAAATTAAAACTAATAATTTTACTTAATAACGCTACCCATTGAGAATATTGGTAAGTACATAGCGATAACAAGACCACCGATTAGTACCCCTAATATTACCATGATTAGTGGTTCTAACATTGATGACAATCCATCAACCGCATCATCAACTTCTTGTTGATAAATACTTGAAACTTTATTAAGCATTGCATCAAGAGAACCAGCTTCTTCACCAATCATAACCATTTGGTTCATCATTGGAGGGAACATTTGAGTTGCTCTCATGGCTGTATTTAATTGCATACCACCCATTACGTCTTGACGAATTTCCATAATAGAATTTGTATACTTTGCATTACCAGCGGCACCAGCTGCTGATATCAGGGCTTCAACTAATGGAATACCAGCTGCGAAAGTTGTCGCTAAAGTAGAAGAGAAACGAGCTAAACAACCCTTTTCAAGAATATTTCCGATAGCAGGTATCTTAAGCATAAGCATATCAACTTGGTCGTGGAATTTAACATTTCTCTTGTAAATGAATAAAAATGCAAAACCACCAAGGAAAATAATTGGGAATATAATATACCACCATTCTTGAAGACCTCTAGATAGGCCAACAACAAATTGAGTGAATGCTGGCAATTCAGCCCCGAATCCCTTGAATATACCTTCAAATTGAGGAACTACGTATAACAAAAGAATCGCAGTTACAACTGCTGCAATTATTAACACAACAGTAGGGTACATTAAAGCTTTTTTGATCTTTGATTTTAAAGCTTCGTTCTTTTCTTTATAAGTAGCAATCTGATCGTAAATTTTTTCTAAAGCACCAGATACTTCACCTGCTGCAACTAAATCACAGTATAACTTATCGAAATACAACGGATGTTTTCTTAAAGCTTGATTGAAAGGAGTACCTGCTGATACGTCTTCACAAATCTTAGCCAACAGTTTACGCATTGCAACTTTATCGTGACTTTGTGCTAAAAGTTCAATAGATTGAACTAGTGGAACACCTGCAGATAACATAGTAGTAATCTGTCTAGAAAGGGTTGCAATATCTACTGGTTTAATCTTAGGTCCATCGCCAAACAAATTTTTGTATTCAGCGATAGAGTTAACCATAACATTTTGCTTACGTAATTCGGATTTTACAATTTCCGCACTACGGGCACACATGAAACCGCTAACTTTTTTGCCTTTGCGATTTGTACCACTCCATTTATAGTTTATAAACTCTTTTTTGTTATTCTTTTTTACTGGCATAACCTATTCCTTGTTTTAGCCCGAGGTTACACGGAATACTTCCTGTAAACTCGTCACTCCCTGTGCAACTTTTTCCAAACCTGATTTTCTTAATGGAACCATGCCTTCTTCTTCAGCTTTCTTTGCAAGTTCTAAAGAATTACCACCTTCCATGATGAGCATGGCTAAAGTGTCAGACATTTTAAGAATTTCGTATATACCTACACGACCTTTATAGCCCCCTGAACAATTATCACAGCCTTTTGGATTAGCTTTATAGATTTTTAACCCATTTTGGATTTGTTCTTGAGTATAACCTATTTTAAGTAATTCATGCTCTGGTATATTGTCAAGAATTTTACATTTCTCACATAATCTTCTTGCAAGTCTTTGAGCCATGATAAGTGTAACTGATGACGCGATATTGAATCCAGGAACCCCCATGTTTAATAAACGAGTAACAGTTTCTGGTGCTGAATTAGTGTGTAGTGTTGATAAAACTAAGTGACCTGTTTGAGCAGCTTTAACGGCTATTTCAGCTGTTTCAAGGTCTCGAATTTCCCCTACCATTATTACGTCAGGGTCTTGACGTAAGAATGCTTTTAAGGCACTAGCGAAAGTTAAACCAGCTTTATAATTGATTTGAACCTGGTTAATACCTTCTAAGTTAATTTCTACTGGGTCTTCTGCTGTTGATATATTTGTTTCTACTGTATTTAGGATACTTAAACCTGTGTATAATGAAACTGTTTTACCAGAACCTGTAGGACCTGTTACTAATATTAAGCCTTGAGGTTTATTTAAGGCTTCTAGATAGTTAGCTTTTTGAACAGGTTCATAACCTAACATATCAATATTAAGTTTTGCAGCAGAAGAATCAAGAATACGCATTACTATTTTTTCACCCCAAAGCGTTGGCAAGGTGTTAACACGCATATCCATTGATTTAGTTGGTGAAACTTTAATTTTTATACGACCATCCTGAGGTATACGTCTTTCAGCTATGTCTAATTTAGACATTACCTTTATACGTGCGGCAATTTTATCTTTTGATTCGATAGGTGGTTTTGCAACTTCGTGTAAAATACCATCTATACGAAATCTTACGCGATACTTTTTTTCGTATGGTTCGAAGTGTAAGTCTGATGCACCTTTACGAATAGCGTCAAGTAATAATTTATTAACAAATTTAACAATAGGTGTATCATCACTTTCGTCTGTTGGAGTAGCTGCTGAATCTTGTGTGTCTTCTTCAGCGATTGTTGATAATTCAATATCTGAAAGGCCAACATCTAGGCTAGCCATTGAATCGCCAAATAGCTTATTGATACCTTTTGATAATTTATCTTCGTCAACTAAGATAACATCAGTGTGGTAACCAAAACGCATACCAAAATCATCCAATGCTTTGATATTGGTAGGATCGGACATAGCTAAATATAATGTTTTCCCTTCAACGTAAATTGGAAGGGCGTGACAACGAGTTATTAGTTTTTCATCTAAAAAATCTTTTGAAATTTCATTAACCTCAAAATCATCCATATTTAAATATGGATAACCTAATTCTTTTTCAAAAACTTGTACAATTTGAGAGGAGGTTAATATTTTATTATTCACAATATATGATATAGCAGGGATTTCGTCTCTTTCTGCTTCTTCAGATATTTTTTTTGCTTGATCTTTTGTGATAAGACCATTGGATACTAAGCTATATAACAAACCTGATGTTGCCACAGTGATTTCCTAGTTTTGATATCAATAATACAAATGAACTACAAATAAATATTTTAATTCATTTTTTGTGTTTTTGGTTAATTTAATGGAATTATCGAGATATTCGTTACAAAATTTAAATAAAAAAGAGTCTTTTGCATATGTGTGGTAAAACATGATGACTTATGGATTATTTAATTTAGGTTTTTAATTAATAACAGGTGATTTTTAGTCTTAGTGTTGTAATTTATTCAGCTAAGTTTGATATTTCTGTGGATCTGGATCGTTTGAAATATTTTTAATTATTTATTTTATTTTATTTTATTTTATTATTTTTTTTTTTTTTTTTTTTTTTTTTTTTTTTTTTTTTTTTTTTTTTTTTTTTTGTATTGTTTGTTCTGAACATTCAAGATAGCTATATGGGTAAAATAGAAAGCTTAAAAAAAACAAAGCTCCTTTCGGAGCTTTGATATAAGAAAATAGATTAACTATTATTCTACGTGTTCTTTAACGTAAGTTACAGGTTCACCTGAAGTTACATCAATATAGAAGTCATATAAACCGTCCTGAGGTGGAGTGATTTTAACTTCTTCGAATACAGACTTAGGATTTAATACGATTGGATCTCCGCCCCATTCGTATACACCAGGCTGATCTTTATAACCGAAGTTTGTACCAGCTGACCAACCAGCATCTGCAAACTTGAATTTGTATGGAGCCCAATCAACTTTTAATTCAGCAGTTGCTTTATAAACACCATCAGAAACTTTTTTGATTAAATATTCTGGAGAAGCATTCCAGTCGTTCATTTCGCCACGTAAATAAATCTGTGTACCGAATATTTCAGAACCGCCATTTCCACCTGCTGAAGCGCTGCTACCGCTACTATTACCACCATCAGAAGCACAACCAGTTAGTGCTAAAGTACCAGCTGCTAGAGCAGCTAAAATAAACTTCTTATACATGTTTAAAATCCTTTTAATAAAAGTAATTACTTACGAAAAATAAGTTTATAGTCATTTTGCATATTTGTGTGTGTTACTTATCACAATATTAAAAAAATTACTTCATTCCTAATTTATGTTCTAGATAATGAATATTAAATCCACCTTTGTTATATCCTTCGTCAAGCATTAATTCTTCTAATAGAGGAATATTTGTTTTTATTCCATCTATTACTAATTCATGTAATGCTTGAGTCATTCTTGATATAGCAAGATTACGATTATCATTATAGACAATTAATTTACCTATCATTGAATCGTAATATGGAGGCACAGAATATCCTTGATAAATATGAGAATCCCATCTTACGCCTGGGCCACCTGGAGTATGTAACCAAGAGATTTTTCCAGGAGACGGAAGGAAAGATTTAGGATCTTCTGCATTTATACGGCATTCGATAGCATGACCTTTCAAGTGAACATTTTCTTGAGTAAATGTTAAGAAATTACCTGAGGCGATTTTTAATTGTTCCTTAACAATATCAATACCTGTTACTAGTTCTGTAATAGGGTGTTCTACCTGAACACGGGTATTCATTTCGATAAAGTAGAATTGACCATTTTCGTATAGGAATTCAAAAGTACCTGCACCGCGGTAGCCAATTTCAATACAAGCTTTAACGCAACGTTCGCCTATATTTTTTCTTTGTTCTTCGGTTATTCCGATAGCAGGGGCTTCTTCAATAACCTTTTGATTTCTTCTCTGCATAGAACAGTCACGTTCACCTAAGTAAACGGCATGACCTAATCCGTCAGATAATAATTGGAATTCTATATGTCTAGGATTTTCCAAGAATTTTTCCATAAAAACATTAGGGTTATTAAAGAAAGAATCAGCTTCTCTCTTTGTTAAAGCGATAGAATCGGCAAGATCTTCTTCTCTGCGAACAACACGCATACCTCGACCGCCACCACCACCAGCTGCTTTAATAATAACAGGGTAACCGATTTCTTTAGCTAGACGGGCATTTTCAGTGGGGTCGTCACCTAACACACCTGTGCCTGGTACACAAGGTACTCCGGCAGCTTCCATAGCTTCTATAGCTGAAACTTTATCACCCATTAAGCGAATTGTTTCAGGTCTTGGACCTACGAAGATAAAACCTGACTTTTCAACAACTTCGGCAAATTCAGCGTTTTCGGAAAGGAAACCATATCCTGGGTGAATAGCATTAGCACCAGTTGCTTCTGCAGCTGCGATCAGAGATGGAATGTTTAAATATGATTCTTTTGAAGCAGCAGGACCAATACAAATAGTTTCATCTGCTAATTTAACATGCTTTAGGTCGCGGTCAGCTGTTGAATGAACAGCTACGGTTTTTATGCCCATTTCTTTACAGGCACGAAGAATTCGTAATGCTATTTCACCGCGATTAGCAATTAATACTTTATTAATTTGAGCCATTTATACTCTCTCTATCTAAATTATTCGATAATGAATAAAGGCTGATCAAATTCAACAGTTGCAGCGTTTTCAACAAGAATTTTTTTGATAACGCCTGTTTTATCTGCAGGTATATGGTTCATCATCTTCATTGCTTCGATAATGCAAACTGTATCACCTTGATTAACTTGTTTACCTTCTTCTACAAAAGCAGGGGCTTCTGGATTAGCACTGCGATAGAAAGTTCCAACCATAGGGGATTTCATTACATGACCACTGATTTGAGTTTCGTTTGTAGTTGGTGTTACAACTGATTCTACTGGTGCTGTTTGAACTTGAGGGGTAGCAGGTTGAGCTACGATTTGAGGAGCTACTGGCATGGCAATAGTTGCTACATTGTTATTTGTACGAGTAATCTTAATCTGTTCTTCGCCTTCTTTTAATTCTATTTCAGAAATGTCGGATTCAGAAACGATTTTGATTAGTTCTGATATTTTATTAATGTCTAATTGCATAGTATGTTCTTCTCTATTGATATTAAGTAATTATTTTTTTACATGTTTGATAGCTGCACGCAATGCGTATTCATAACCATCGGTACCAAATCCGCATATTACTCCAGTTGCAATATCGGATAAGAAAGAGTGGTGTCTAAATTCTTCTCTTGCGTGTACATTTGAAATATGGATTTCGAAGAAAGGAATTTTTACACCAAGTAATGCATCTCTTATAGCAACACTTGTATGAGTAAATGCGGCAGGGTTTATGAGAATATAATCTGTATTACCCATAGCTGCGTGTATTTTATTAATTATTTCGAATTCAGCATTTGATTGAAAGGCTTCCAATTCAACATTGTTTTCAGAAGCGATTCTATGTAAATTTTCAATAATTTGTGCAAGTTTGGTAGAACCATAAATACCAGGCTCTCTAATTCCTAGTAAATTAAGGTTTGGTCCATTTAATACTAATATTTTACTCATAATGGTAGATAACCTTTGTTTAAGAAAAATACATAATTTTACTATTTTAAACTATAAAGAGTGTATCTATAAAGAAATTTATTAAAAAAACGTAAAATATGGTAGATAAACTGTATTTTCTGAATTTTATTTCAATCATTTCTTATACGCTATTTAAAAACTATTATTGCTTTTTTAGTAGCATACATAAGAAAAAGCCACTCAATGTGGAGTGGCTTTATAGATTACTTTGTTTCCTTTTCAGTAGTATTATTTTTTTCTTCTTTTACTTGTGTATCATTATTTTCTTTTGTTTCTTGGGGGATAATTTCTAGCAATTCAACTTCGAAAATTAATGTAGAATTTGGCTTAATTAATGGCGTTGGAGAATATTCACCATAAGCTAATTTTGCAGGTACGTATAACATAGCCTTACTACCAACACTTAATAACTGAATACCTTCTTTCCAACCTTCGATTACTTGTTCAAGACTAAATTGTACAGGGTCTTTTGATTGATCAAATACTTGACCATCAATAGTAGTTCCTTTGTAATTTACCTTAACAGTGCTAGAAGCTACAGGTTTTGGACCGTTGCCTTCTGTAATTATTTTATATTGTAAACCAGATTCAGTAACCTTTACGCCTTCAGCTGTCTTGTTTGATTCTAAGAACTTCTCACCTGCTTCTGCATTAGCTTTTGCATCTGCTTTATTTTTAGCAGCTTGCTTTTCTTCAACTTGTTTACCTAATTCTTCTAGAACAGATTTAGCTTCATCTTCTGATAAAGCTATTTTTTCGCCATTAACAGCCTTTGCAAAAGTATCTGCTAACAATTTGCTATCTAATTTTACACCTAATTCATTTACATTCTTTAAGGTTTCATTTAAATTAGTACCATATAATTGACCTAACGCAACAGATGCTTTTTCATTAAAAGTTAATTCAGAAACAGGTTTAGCTGCTGTTGTGATTTCTGCATTTGTTTTCTGGTCTTTTGAATTTTCATTTCCGCAACCTGTAATACTAAATACAAGAGCTGATGCTAAAGCAGTTATAGCAAACTTTTTAAACATTTTTTTCCCTTTATTCACATACTAAATTATTAATTTTTTTTTTGCACAAAGAGTACACACTTACTATTAGACAACAAAAAATTGAAAAAAGTTTTCTACTCATGTCTATCCAATAACAATAACATTGTACAGTAAATACTCATATATATAAAGAGTTAGAAAAATATATTTAAAAATATTAATATAAGAAATGATTGTAATCGCAATCATCGGTATCTTAGCTGCTATTGCTTTACCTGCTTATGCAAAGTATATGGCTCGTGCTAAATTTACAGAAGTTACTTCAGCTGTTGAAGGTGTTAAGAAACAAGTTGAATTATGTATTTTTGACCAAGGTCACAGCGCAACTGCTGGTGGTACTATTACTGTATCAGCTTGTAAAAACTCTAATAATGGAACAGGTTGGAGAATAGATGCTTCAACAGCATATGAAACTAAGTATGTATCATCAATTACAGTTTCCGCAGGTACAATAACAGCTAAAGCTAAGAGTACAGATAACTTAAAATCAGCTACATTTGTAATTGTTCCTCATGCAGGTGCAAATGCAACATCTGGTAACGATAATGGTGTTATCGATTGGCAACGTGACGGAACAAGTTCAAGCTGCATATCTTTAGATTTGTGCTAATAATTTTGTAATCTGATTTTAAAAAGAGGAAGAAATTCCTCTTTTTTCGTTATTGTAAATATTTATAAAATATATAACTCTCTATTTTTGCTTATGAAAACTATAAATCTTTATATTTATTTAATTTTAATAAGTTTTGTTATTGGCTTTTCTATATTTATAACTTCTGTTGAATTTTTTGTAAAAGATATTGGTTTATATAATAAAATTGATATTAAATTTTCTTACCTAAATCAAAATAACGATTTTTCTGTTTATGGATACAATGATTCATCAGAAAAAACATTAGAAAATACAAGATACATTACTATTGAGAAAATTTCTTCAGATAAAAATCAGGAAAAGATATTAGTTCCTGAATTTTATATTCTTATACCTTATGTGAGTTCTCATAAGTTAGAAATGAAATTCGAAGGCGAGCATAATCTTGTCTATATAGAATCGTTATCTATAAATAACACAAATATCAATGCAAAAGTTTTTTCTGAAAAAGCAAAATCTAATCAAAAATATAGAGTTGGAACATCAAAAACTGATAAAGGAATTTACCTAGAATTATTAGAATCTAATGTAATTTTTGATGTTTCTGAGGTGTTCAATCCTATTAAATTAACACCTAAAGAAATTGAAGACTTTCATGAAGATTACATTTTTTTAAGAAAAATCTATTTATTATTTTGTACTTCTATAACTTTTTTAATTCTTCTTTTTTCATATAAAGCTGTTACAAATTCATTAAAAATTGAAAGAAAACCCAAAAATCACATAATATACAATCAACAAGTAATACAACATACTCATATTGTTGATAACTTAAAAAACACGAATAAAGTAACTAAAATATATTTTTTTATAACTCTTATATTTTCAAGTATATTAGCTATAAATAGTTCTTATTTTATTTTACTTGATAACGCTTTTACTTTAATGACAACAAGTATTGATTCAATAAATTCAAATAGTCAGTATGAAACAGAAGTAGCAACAAGAACATCTAATATTTTATTATTTGAACAAAATTTATTACCTATTTTGATGTTAATTGGCTTAGCTTTAAGTTCAATAAGTTTATTTACAAATAGGATTATTAAAATAATAATCAGTTTAGGTGTTATTAGTGTATTGTTTGTACTAGTAGCTGATAATTGTATTTTGAATGTATTAGGGACAAGATTAAACTTAAAATTTGGTGGGGAATACGGTGGAGATGCTAAATATTTTACTGATTTTTTAGTAAAATACTTTCTGTCAGCTAGTGGATTATTAATGGTATTTGGTTTATTAGCCACCATAGTTTTAGTAGTTTTTTCATTTGTTAAGAATAATTTTAAAATACCAAAAAATATTTATGCAGGTATATTTTTATTAACAGTGTGTACTACTGCATGGGGATTATCACCTAGGACATTTAGCATTGGTGATTTTAAGTTTTCAAATGTATTTCAAATAAATGGATATTGCTTTCAGAAAATTGGTAATTTTATGCAAAATTATGAAAGTACATATGCACCAAGAGATAATTTAAAAATACAATGGAATACAAAACAAGGGTTAAATAAACAACAAAATGTTATTTTGTTATTAGTTGAATCTTTAGGTTGTAACTTTACATATATTTGTGGTTCAGGTCCTTCATATATGCCACATATTGAAGAATTAGCTAAAGAGAACTTACTTTTTGATAACTATTATTCAATAATTCCATCAACATCTTTATCATATCTTTCTATAGTTAAAGGTTTTCCAGTAATTCAATCTATGCATGATAAACCAAATGAAATAAGTAAAAATTTTGTTTTTGAATTGTATAAGCAGAATGATCTTATAAAGCATTTTAGAGATAATGGTTATTATACAAAATTCATATCATCAACAGACCATGTATTTGGAATGAAAAATACTATTGAATTGTCTACTTATGATTCAATCATAGATGCAAATGACAAAGTATTTAGCGATATTAAAGAAAGATATGTATTTAATAGCGTATCTGATAATGTTCTATTTGATTATATTGTTGATAGTATAAAAAATAAAGATAACCAAAGTAAATTTTTATATATTACAAAAACAGCAAGTAACCACTCTCCATATAATTCACCTCTAGCATTCAATAATATTAAAAAAGCTTTTGAATATACAGATAAAGCTGTTAATACTTTTATTTCTAAATTAAAACAAATCAATTATTTTGATAATGGTATTGTAGTACTTGTAGGGGATCATCACGCATGGAATGATGATGGTGTTATTGATACTAGACACCCTGTTTTAATAAATAAAGTTCCCTTAATAATCATAGATGGAAAAAACGAAAGTAGAGTTGATCATACTGAATTTTCACATGCATCCTTAGGATCTATACTACAATATTTAGAATTACCTGAATACAAGTATAATCAATATAATATAAATCCTTTTGATAATAGTGAAAACAAATCAGAATTAATATTTGGCTATGATTATCAAAAATTTTCTTTACTTGCAGTAAAACACAAACAAAAAGAAGCATACGTAATGTTATCAGGTAATGATTCTGAATTTTTGAATAAAAATATTTTTACAGAAGAAGAGCAAAATGAAATTTTAGGATTTATAGCATGGTTTAGAAGATAAAAAGAAATAAACCATTGTCAGCCGACAATGGTTTAGAAGAATTAATTTCTAAATTATATACTATGAACCTGTAGCAGGTGTAGTAGGAGCTTTAGCTTCTGCACACAAATCAGCAGCAACACAAGTACCAGAACTTGTCCAATTTAAAGCTTTTTCAAGACCTGAACCTGAACCTGAACCTGAACCAGAAAGAGTAGCTTCACTAGGAGTTAAAATATAAGTAAATTCTGATTTACCACCTTGTGTAATATTTTGAGAAGTAACAGTAATTACACCATTACCCTTAACTTCAGCCTTGTTTACATACTTAGACTTTACAGACTTAACACCATCTTTTAGATTCCAACCAAAACCATTAGCTGCATCATTACAACCATCTAACTTACCTAGATCATTGTAACATAAAATAACCTGCATCTTTAAGTTGTCAGCAGAGTTAACAACTTCAGTAAATTTTGCCTTGTTCATATACTTTGAGTAAGCAGGTAAAGCAATTGCAGCTAAGATACCAATGATTGCGATTACAATCATTAATTCGATAAGAGTAAAACCTTTAGTCTTTTTCATGATTAATTTCCTTATTACTTAAATTTTAAGTCCTTTTAAAATTGTCCTCATTTAGAGAACATCGTGTTCTTCTAAAGAACAGTTACATTATATAATTATTTTTTAAATTTTCCAATATTTTTTAATAAAATTGTGATGATTTTAAAATTTTTCAAATACATTAATAATTAAATATTTGTTATATTTTTCTTAAATTATTATTTTTCAAGTTTTTTTATTAAAATAAAAAATCCCTAATTTTTAGGGATTTTAATAAATAAATTAACTTTTTAAGTTTTAATTTACATTATTTTGCGTAAACAGGGAACTTTTTACATAAAGCAACAACTTTTTGCTTTACTTCCTGTTCAACTTGTTCATTGCCAATATTATCTAAAACATCACACATCCAATTTGCTAGATCAGTTACTTCAGCTTCTTTAAATCCTCTTCTTGTTGCAGCTGGAGTACCAATACGTAAGCCAGAAGTAATGAATGGAGAACGTGGGTCATTTGGCACAGAGTTCTTATTTACAGTAATATTTGCTCTACCTAAAGCGGCATCAGCATCTTTACCAGAATATTCTTTACCAATTAAATCAACAAGGAATAAGTGATCGTGTGTACCGCCTGAAACAATCTTGTAGCCACGGTCCATAAATACTTTAACCATTGCTTGAGCATTCTTTAATATTTGAGCTTGATATTCCTTAAATTCAGGTTGCATAGCTTCTTTAAACGCGACAGCCTTAGCTGCAATTACGTGCATTAAAGGACCACCTTGTGAACCTGGGAATATAGCAGAATTTAATTTCTTATAAATTGCTTCATCGCCGCAATTTGAAAGAATGATACCACCACGAGGACCTCCTAAAGTCTTATGTGTTGTAGATGTTACAACATGTGCATAAGGAAGTGGGTTTGGATATAAACCTGCAGCAACTAAACCTGCAACGTGTGCCATATCCACAAATAGGTAAGCACCTACAGAATCTGCAATTTCTCTCATTTTTGCCCAATCAACAATTCCGCTGTATGCAGAGAAACCAGCAACTATCATTTTAGGTTGACATTCTTTAGCTTTTGCTAAAACATCATCATAATCAATGTTACCCTCATTATTTACCCCATATTGAACTGAGTTGTAAATTTTACCTGAGAAACTAACAGTTGCACCGTGGGTTAAATGACCACCATGAGCTAAACTCATACCCATGATTGTATCACCTGGTTGAACTAAAGCCATATAAACGGCAGCATTTGCTTGAGAACCTGAATGTGGTTGAACATTTGCGTAATCAGCACCAAATAAAGCTTTTACTCGATCAATTGCTAAAGTTTCAACCTTATCAACATATTCACAACCACCATAGTAACGCTTTCCAGGATAACCTTCAGCGTATTTATTTGTTAATTGAGAACCTTGAGCTTCCATAACACACTTACTTGTATAGTTTTCAGAAGCAATCAATTCAATGTGTTCTTCTTGACGAATGTTTTCATTAGCAATCGCATCCCATAATTCAGGATCAAAAGCTGCAATATTTTTTGCTTGATTTAGCATTTAATTCTCCAATATTACGAATCTTATGTGTCGCATAAAATGATTTAATAAGTGCATTTTACTTTTTTTATAAAAAAAATAACAGTATTTTTTAATCTCTTTAATCTATGTTTATTATAGGAATTAACCATGCCGCTGATTTTAAATAGTTTAACACACGAACAATTAATGTTTTTAAAAACAAATTTTTTTTATAATATTGATTGTTCAAGTGATTATTTTTTTAGATTCAATACTAAAAATAAAATTGAAATTCTACATATTTCTGAACTTATTGAGTTATATAATGAAAAATTATCTAAAGATAACAACAGTAATGTTTACACAAAAAATTCTCCCTGTATTTCAGAACCTTATTTTAAATCTACCAAAAACAATTTAATAAAAATTAATGAAGAGTACAAAGATTATACTTTAAAAGAGTTACTTGATAAATTTTTAGAAAATAAAGAAAGAGGAGTAAACACAAAAAAACTGTATAACGTTGCATGTAAGGCTATTTTTAGAGAAAAGTTTTGTTGTAAAATCTCTGAAATTAAATTAGATGAAATTATACAATCATTCGTAGAAAATGAATTACTTAAAAAATATAGCACCATCAGAATATATTATAAATCCGTTTACACTTGGATAAATTGGATGTTAAAAGCTGATATTATAGATAATAATCCTTTATCATCAGATTTATTTTCAAAAATAAAACGAACAAAAAAAATTGAATCACATAGAAATGCCTTATCATGTGAAGATTTTCAAAATGAAAAACAGGCAAAAATTTCAATAAAAAAATTATTTAAAACCATATATCAAAAAAAAAGTGAGAAATATCTCAAGTTATGGTTACTGCATATGATTCTTGGTACACGAAGAAACGAAACAATACAAGTTATCCAAAAATATAAAAAAGGAATGAAAAATGTAGTAATTAAAACAAAAACTCTGTCAGAATTTACGATACCAATAACCTTTTATACCAAAAATCTAATTATTGAACTTCAAAATTGGATTAATGGATTAACAGAAAAATCTGCAGAACAAAGTATTTATAATTCAATACCTACTAATTATCGTAAAGTCTTATGTCCTCACGGATCACGAGCAATTTTTAGAACAGTTTTCGACCTGATTGATAAAAAACATTTTTCATTTGAATCTAAGGAGGCTTATATATCTCATGTAATACTTTCATCATGTCAGCAAGCATACATAAGGAGTTTACATATAAGTGATCGTGCGGAAATTATGAAAATTTGGTCCAAATGGTTAATTGATATTGCTAAAGATTTTTTGAATTTCGATTAATGATTGTAATCGCAATCATTGGTATCTTAGCTGCAATTGCTTTACCAGCTTACTCATCATACATGAAGAAAGCAAAATATACTGAAATTATGAATGTTGCTGAATCTGTTAAAACTCCAATTGCTTTGTGTCTACAGGAATATGGGATTGTAAATGCTACAAATTGTAAAAATTCCAGTTCTGGATTTGGATGGGAAATTAAAGCTGCAGGTGATTACAAAACAAAATATGTTGCTACAGTAACAGTTGCAGGTACAAGTCAAACTAAATCAGTTGTATCTAAAGATACCTCAGTGGTAAAAATAACTGTTACTCCTGATTCTACAAATTTCAAGTCAACTGATACTTTAGTTTTAACTGGTGATTGGACATCTGCTGGTCAATTGAATTGGAAAGTTGATGCTAGTTCAGGTTGTATAGCTGCTGAACTATGTAAGGCTAGTTAATTATTGACTAAATTTTTATTACAAGCCATATCTATAGATATGGCTTGTTTCTTTTTGTTATATATTTAGGTGTGAAATTAAATGTGTGTAATCCACCAAAATAGTTTAATATCCTTAGCTAAAACAAAGAGGTTTACAAAATATCTAGAAAAGAAATCAAAAGACAACCTGCTACTAATGCTATTACAGATCTAATCTTTCAAAACTATGAAATAAATAATGCAAAAGATATCCTCGATGCTCTCAAGGTTGCTTTTGGACCTTTATTTGAAATTACTAGATGCAGAAAAGATTCTCATCTAGATTACTCAAAATCATCTCTAAAGTATTTAGGTTCTTCTCTACCAATCAAAAGACCATATCATAATAGGTATAAGTTCTTTGAAAAAATGTTTTTTGATTAATTTTTATTTGATTACAATAGAACTTTTATTAATTTGTGAAAACAAAAACCCGAAAGTTTATGAACTTTCGGGAATAAAAACTTACGTTAGAACACTAGCATAAATCTGCTGTTATACAAGTTGAAGTAGTAGCTCTAACCCAATCGATAGCACCAGTGTCAGCTGTAGTTGCAAATGTAGGAGTCAAAATAATATTACTACCATTTAAACCATTACCATTTATTGCTGTAGCTGTAATTACACCATTTGCGTCAACTGCAATATTATCAACAAATTTTGTTGCATAATCAGCTGCTACATTTAATCTCCATCCTTGACCTGAATTAGCAGCAGTGTTAGAACAACCAGCATTGTTCACTGTTACATCAACTACTACAGGAGCATTTGCAGTGTGAGTTGTTGCATTAGATGCACCTAAATCAAAAATACATAATTCCACTTGCTTTTGAACACCAGCTGTTGCATTAGTAACTTCAGTAAAACGTGCACGAGCCATATATTTAGAATATGCTGGCATTGCAATAGCAGCTAAGATACCAATGATTGCGATTACAATCATTTTGAGTAAGTTGTATTAAGTTATATTAAGTTATTTATCAAGTATTTTATAATCTGTGTTTATTTGAACTTCTTGGCAAAATATTGAATAGTATATGTATATTGTGATAAAAATGTTAAAATAACACTTAATTATAAAAGTGATTTGCTTGTAGTCTTTTTTTTGTGAAAGTTATTATGTTAATTTTTGTTTTTTTTGTAATCATTATTTCAATTAATCTGTCCTTCTTTTTAAATTTAGGAATTGATATAGAATTTCTTCATAATAATTCTGATGCTTTGTCTAATTTTTTTGTTTTAGAACAAAGTTATTTTCCTTTGCTTTATTTTATTATTTGGTTTTTTTTAGTTTTATCGTTTTTTACAAGAAAACTTGTAAAGTTCTCATGCTGTTTAATTCCATTAGTTATATTAACTTTTTTATTGGTTGATAACTGTATTATGAAAGTGCTTGGTGCCAGATTAAATTTCTCAATGATGGGGCAAGCAACTGAAGCTAAATATTTTGGTGATTTCATAGAGAGGTATATTTCTTCAGATGCTGGCCATTTCATGCTCTTGGGATATTTTTTGGCAATTATAAGTTCTTTGTATTTAGTATATTCAAATTATAAATGCACAAAGAAAACATTTATTGTTTCATCATTTATTATGGTAATACTAACTTGTATTGGTTGTTACCCTAGAGATATATTAGATTCACGACCTAAATATTATAATGTTTTTCAGATAAATGGTATTGCGCTACAAAAATTTGGTGATTTTGATAAACACTATTCTGAAGATTATATTTATAGAAAAAATCTAAATATAGAAATGTTTACAGGAACAGGTCTAAATCAAAGAAAAAATGTGATAGTTCTTATTGTGGAATCATTAGGTTGCAACTACACATATATTTGTGGAAAAGGACCTTCGTATATGCCAAATATAGAACAAATTATGGCAAATAACCAATTTTTTAATAATTATTATTCTATTTTTCCATCTACAAGTCTTGCAACTTTAGCAATAATCAAATCAGTGCCAGTAATACAGAATGCTTGGATTCAATCTTACAAGGAAACAAAAGAAGGTAAAGTTTTTACTAATAGCTTAAAAAGTAAAAATGAGTACAGCAATTCCTTGATAAAAATGAATGATTTAGTTCAGGCATTTAGAAGCAATGGATATAAAACCCGTTATATTTCTTCATCTGATCTTGTGTTTTTTATGGATATAGTATTAAACGAAACGTATTTTGATGAAGTAATTGAATCAAGAAATAAAGCGTTTGTGGATATAAAAACGCGCTATATGTTTAATTCTATTTCTGATGAACAAATGTTTGACTTTATAATTTCAAAGATTGGAAAAGAAAAAGATAAATTCTTTTATATGACCAAAACTGCTAGTAATCATTCTCCATATACTTCTCCATTGGGAAAACATAATTTGAAAAAAGCTTTTGAATATACAGATAAATCTGTTGCTGATTTTATAAACAAATTGGAGAAGATTGGTTATTTTAATGACGGAATAGTGGTAATGTTAGGTGATCATCATGCATGGGATGAATCTGGGAAATTTGTACCTAGAGAGTATTTATTAAAGTATGGTGATACCTATGTTAATAAAGTACCATTAGCAATTATTGATGGAAAAAATAAATCATCAGTAAATAACGTTGAGTTTTCTCATGCTTCTTTAGGAGTTATGCTTCAATATTTAGAATTACCTCAGTATAAATATAACCAATTTAATGTAAATCCATTAGTAGACGAGGATAAATCTGAAATTATTTTTGGTTATGATTATGATAAAGTTTCTTTTTTATCTGTAAAGCATGGGGAAAAGAAGGGAGATATATTATTGAATGGTGATGATACAGAATTTTTAAGAGGCGATTTTAGTAAAGAAGAGCAAGAAAAAATTCTAGGTTTTATTTCTTATTTCAGAAGATAGAGATTTTTATGAATTGTCCTTTTTGTAATGCTGAAAATACAAAGGTTGTTGATACAAGAATTCTTGCCTCTGGTACACAGGTTCGCAGGCGTAGAGAGTGTTTAGTGTGTCATGAACGTTTTACAACTTTTGAACAAGCTGAATTTGTAATGCCCACAATAATAAAGAGTGATGGAATACGTCAACCTTTTAATGAAGCTAAGATTAGAGCAGGTATGTATAGAGCATTAGAAAAACGTTCAGTGGGAACAGAAGATGTTGAAAATGCAATCAATAGAATAAAAAGTAAGTTAAGAACATTAAGAGAAAGGGAAGTTAAAACGAGTTTCATAGGAAAACTTGTTATGGATGAGTTGGAAAAATTAGATCCAGTTGCATATATACGTTTTGCTTCAGTATATTTAAGTTTTAAGAGTTTGCAGGATTTTAGTAAAGAAATTGCTAAACTTGAAAAGCAGCTATAGTAAAGTGAAAGAAAACATGTTTCAAAATTCGATAGACGATGAAAAAAAATTTATTGCTTTGGCTTTAAAAGAAGCCAAAAAAGGCTTTTATACAACATTACCAAATCCTCGAGTTGGGTGTGTATTAGTAAAAGATGGGGTGATTATAGGTTCTGGATATCATAAGAAGGCAGGAACACCTCATGCTGAAGTAAATGCATTAAAAGATGCTTTATCAAAAGGTAATTCTGTAGAAGGAGCTACGGCATATGTTACTTTAGAGCCTTGTTCACATTATGGATTAACACCTCCATGTGCTAAAGCACTTGTTGATGCAAAAGTTGGGCGAGTTGTGTGTGCAATAGTTGATCCCAATCCTTTAGTTAAGGGGAAGGGAATTGAAATATTAGAAAAAGCGGGTATTAGTGTAACCCATACTGTTTTAGAGAAAGAAGCCTATGAAATAAATAGAGATTTTTTTTATGCCATGGAAAATGAGAGACCATATATAACCGTAAAATATGGTATGAGTTTAGATGCTAAAGTTGCATTATCTAATGGTGTAAGTAAATGGATTACATCTGATGCTTCACGTAAAGATGTTCAGGAATTAAGAGCTCAAAGTCAGGTTATTTTGACGACAGCAAAAACTGTATTAGATGATGATCCTTCTATGAGTTTGCGTTACGATGAGTTAGCTGATGAAGTTAAGATAAATTATCCAAAAGAATTAATTCGTTATCCAACAAAAGTTGTATTAGATCCAAAGAGAGTTCTTAAGTATTCAGAAAATATTTTTAGTTCAGATGGTGAAGTTATTGTAGTTTATATTAGTACAGATGGGGTAATTCACGAGAAAACGATAACTTATAATGGAAAAACAATTACCATTTGTGAAATTCCAGCTGAGAATAAAAATAATTATAATCATATAGATTTAAAAGTATTATGCCATTATTTGCATACTAAAAAAATTAGATCTGTGCTTGTAGAAGCTGGTGGAAATTTTGTAAATCAATTAATTATAAATAAATTAGTTAACAAATTTGTTTTGTATATTGCTCCGAAGATTTTGGGTGCAGATGGTCAGAATGCTTTTCTTTTAAAGGGATGTACTGATTTGAGTACTGTACTTAGTTTAAAATTGGTTGATGAACAAAAGATAGAAAACGATATTAGATTAACCTATGAATTATAGTATAATAGCATAATATCAATTATGAAAAATTTTCAGTTATTAGATAGGTAATGAGTTAATGTTTACAGGTATTGTTGAGAGTATTGGAAAGTTAAGAAAACTCACGCCGAATGGAAATGGTTTTACAGTTGAGATTTTGGCACCTGAAATGGATTTTTCAGATGTAAAAATAGGAGATTCTATTGCATGTAATGGAGTTTGTTTAACTGTTATTTTGATAAAAGGTAATATTTTTGAAGCCAATATATCACATGAAACTGTAAATTGTACAACTTTTAAAGTTTTAGAGATTGGTTCATTACTTAACCTAGAAAAGGCTTTAACGCCAAATAAACATTTAGGTGGTCACATAGTTCAGGGGCATGTTGATGGAGTTGGTGTTATAAAGAGTATTAATCATAGTGCTGATGCTATTGATATATGGATAACATCACCTAATGACATTGCTCATTATATAGCTCGCAAAGGGTCTATAACAGTTGATGGAATAAGTTTAACTGTTAATGAAGTTAATAATAATGATTTTAGACTCACATTAATTCCTCATACAACTTCAGTTACTATTTCTGAGCAATGGAAAGTTTTGGATAAAGTTAATATAGAAGTAGATGTATTAGCTCGTTATATAGAAAGATTATTAGGTTATCAACAAGAAATGAAAGGATCTTGTGATAATAAATCCACATTAAGTATGCAGACATTAATAGAAAATGGTTTTTATTAAGTAGTAGAAAAATTAACAATATAGTAGAATATACAAATAGAAAAATTTTATTTATAGGAGCTTCTGTTTATTATGCAAGTTATTGAAGGTAATTTAGCTGCCCCAGATGCGAAGATCGCAATAGTTGTATCTCGTTTTAATAGTTTTATAAATGAACATCTTGTTAATGGAGCGCTTGATGTTTTATCTCGTGTAGGTCAAGTTGCAGATGATAACATTACATTGATTAGAGTTCCAGGGGCTATAGAGATACCTTTGGCTGTAAAGAAAGCTGCTAACTCAAAAAAATTTGATGCGATTGTTGCTTTAGGTTGTGTAATTAGAGGTGATACTTATCATTTTGAAGTTGTTGCTAATGAAAGTTCTAAAGGATTAGCTCATATTATGTTAGAGCAAGAAATACCTGTTGCTTTCGGGGTTTTAACAACAGATACTATTGAACAAGCTGTTCAACGTGCTGGTTCAAAAGCAGGAAATAAAGGTGCTGAAGCAGCTTCAGCAGCTTTAGAAATGATTAATGTTCTAAGACAAATGTAAAGAGGTTTATTGTGAATCCACTTCATAGACATAAAGCTCGTCATTTTGCAATGCAAGCTATTTATCAATGGCAGATGACTAAGGAAGTTGCTTCTGTTATTGAGGAACAGTTTTTAGAAGACCAACCTGTTGATGACAAGACAGATAAAGAATATTTACATGAGTTGATTTTAGGGACAATCACTCATGTTGATGAAATAGATAAAGTTTATGCTCCATATTTATCAACAAGAGGTTTGAATGATTTAGATATGGTTGATAAGGCTATACTTCGTTTAGCTACATATGAGTTGCTTTATCGTTCTAATGATGTTCCATTCAGAGTTGTAATAAATGAAGCAATAATTTTAGCAAAAGGATTTGCAGCTCAAGATAGTCATAAGTTTGTTAATGGAATTTTGGATAAAGTTGTTAAACATCTAAAATTAAAGGATAATAAAATTTTGACTACAGAAGGAACACAGAAGAGTGAGTAGTGATTTTAATAGATTCTGAGAGTGAATGCGTCTGTGTGAATCCCTGTGATAGGGGAACTGTAAATACTTAGTTATCCTATCACAAGTTTCTTCTTAAATCGATAATTGATTTAATATAGGTGCTCAACTAGCAAGTTTTGAACCCTTTCATTTATAGATAATAATTTTAATTTTTTCTGATAATTATACCTTGGGCAAGTTCAATAAGAGCTGTTTTATACTCATTATTTTGAAAATTATTGAGACTATCAATAGCAATAGAGATTTCTTTTTGAGCTTTTTCAAGACAGCGTTTATCAGCATTTGTTTGGGTGATATATTTGACAATAGTATTAATATCTTTATTTTCTATTGCTGATAATAAAGAGTTATAATTAGGTGTATTCTTTAAAGAATCTATAGCATAAATAATAGGAAGAGTTGTTTTATTTTCAGATAAATCATCTCCAATTTGTTTACCTAAAGTAGAATTATCGGAAGTATAATCAAGAATGTCATCAGTAATTTGAAAAGCATTACCAATAGCTTTACCATATGATGCTAGGCTATTTATTGTGTTTTGATTAGACTCGGCAAAGATACCTATTATTTTTGCAGATAATTCAAATAAAACCGATGTTTTTGAATATATAGTTCGCATATATGTTTCTTCTGAAATAAAATTGTTAGCAATATTAGACATTTGCTCCATTTCACCTTGAACAAGTATTTGCATTGTTGATGAAATTTCTTTTAAAATTCTTGTATTTGCACTACTAAGGATTAATTCATAAGCTTTTGTAAATAAAAAATCTCCACCTAAGACAGCTAAAGTATTGCCAAATTTTTCATTAGTGCTTTTTTTACCTCTTCTTAAAGAGCTATTATCTATTACATCATCATGCATTAAGGTTGCGGTATGAAGTATTTCAATTGAAGCAGAAAAATTTAAAATCTCTTGCTTATCAATAATGTTTAATAAACCAGCTATTAAAATAGATACACGTGGTCTTATTCTTTTTCCTCCATTTGAAATTAAAAAAGTGCATATATTATTAACTATTTCGATAGGAGACTTTATATGATCAAACATTAATAAATTAACATCTTCAATTTTTTTATCTGTTAGTTTGCTGATAAGACATTCAGACATGACAATCCTTTAAGGTGTTGTATAATAAAAAATAATATGATGTGTATTTTACAACAAACTATATATTTTTTAAATTAAATTAAATAAAGTCGAAGAATATATGAAAATAAGAGAATAAAACACAAAACATTAGATTAAATTTTGTTCAATTATTACTTGTTTTTGTTATTTCATTATAGTATAATACGCAACCATATTTGTAAGAGTTTTATTATCTATACGTCCTAAAGTATAAAAGCGATGTATAGCATTTGGAGAAATAGATGTACGCAGTTATTTTAACTGGCGGCAAGCAGCACCAAGTATCAGAAGGCGATGTTTTAGCAGTTGAATTATTAAACAATGCTGAAGTTGGTTCTTCTGTAGAATTTGATAAGGTGTTATTAGTTGCCGATGGAGACAACGTTAAAGTTGGTGCTCCTTATTTAGAAGGTAGTAAGGTTGTTGCTGAAGTTGTTGCTATAAAGGGCGGTGAAAAGGTGTCTATCACTAAGTTCCGTCGTCGTAAACACTTCCAAAAGGTAACAGGTCATCGTCAGTGGTTCACTCACGTGAAAGTTACTGGTATTAATGCTTAAGGAGTAAACGAGAATGGCACATAAGAAAGCTGGTGGTAGTTCCCGCAATGGTCGTGATTCCCAAAGTAAACGTTTAGGTGTTAAAGTATACAGTGGTCAATCAGTATTATCTGGTAATATTTTAGTTCGTCAGCGTGGCACACAGTTCCACCCTGGTGCTAATGTTGGTTTAGGTAAGGATCATACTTTATTTGCTACAGCTAATGGTACTGTAGAATATTCTGTAAAGGGTCCAAAGAACCGCAGATATGTAAGCGTTGTAGCTGCATAACTATCTGAATGATATGTCTGAGACTCTACTTAGTGTATACATTAAGTAGAGTCTTTTTTTAGTCCTTATTCCTATATTAATTCTTTAATTTTCTAGTCAAAAGGTTATCAATATGAAGTTCGTTGATGAAGCAAGAATTCGCGTAGAAGCTGGTGATGGCGGTAATGGTTGTGTAAGCTTTAGACGTGAAAAGTATATACCTAAAGGTGGTCCTGATGGAGGCGATGGTGGTAATGGAGGGGACGTTTATTTGCAAGCTGATGCAAATTTAAACACACTTGTTGACTATCAATTTCAAAAATTTTTTGCTGCTGGTCGTGGTCAAAATGGTGGTACATCTGATTGTACTGGTGCTAGAGGTGAGGATATAACTTTAAGAGTTCCTGTAGGAACAAGAGCTATAGATTCAGATACTAATGAAGTATTAGGTGACTTATTGAAAGATGGTCAAAAAATCATGGTTGCCAAGGGTGGTTTTCATGGTTTGGGAAATACTAGATTTAAGAGTTCTGTTAACAGAGCTCCTCGTCAAAAAACTGATGGAACTCCTGGTGATAAGAGATTTTTAACCTTAGAATTAATGTTATTGGCAGATGTTGGTATGTTAGGTCTGCCTAATGCTGGTAAATCTACATTTATTTCATCCGTGAGTGCGGCTCGTCCAAAAATAGCGGATTATCCTTTTACTACATTAGTTCCTTCTTTAGGTGTTGTAAGATTATCTGAAGGTAAAAGTTTTGTGGTTGCTGATATACCAGGATTAATCGAAGGTGCGGCTGAAGGTGCAGGTCTTGGTCATAGATTTTTAAGACATTTGGAACGTTGCAGTGTTTTAGTTCACTTAGTTGATATTAATCCTATTGATGGCTCAGATCCTGTTGATAATATACTTACAATAGAAGATGAATTAAAACAGTATAGTGATAAACTATTTCAAAAACCTCGATGGTTAGTTTTTAATAAGATTGATACAATATCTTCTGAGGAATTAAAAGAACGTATTAATGAAATTATGACTAAATTGGGTCGAGATAGCGAATACTACACAATTTCTGCAGCTACAGGTACTAATGTTAATGAATTGTGTTATACAATAATGGAACATATAGAAGAAATTAGAGCTAATGAGGTTGCCAAAACAGCTGAAATGATTGCTCAAGAAAAGCAGGAAAGTTTTAATTGGGATACTACTAAAAAAGATTCTAAATCTGAAATTTTTGAAGATGAATTCGATGATGATTTAGATTTTGAGGATGATGAATTCGATTAAACATAACTTGATGCTAAAAGGACTAGAATATGCATTTTTCAAATATAGATTTTGCGAAATTGTTACTTTTAGTGGCACATCGTTTAGCTATGAGTGGTGCTGAAACACGTTTAATTGTTCAAATAACGGAACGTATAGCTAAAGCATACCATTATCCTAGTGTCGAAACTATTGTTAATCCTGAAGAAATAATGATAGTTTTGCACAACAATAATCAAGATATTGTTCAGGTTGCGAAGAATAAAACAATAGGGATTAATATGTACAGTTTAACTGCTATAACTAGTTTATGTTTAAAGGCAGAAGAACATACCATAGATATTTTAAAATTTAAAGCTGAATTAGAAAAAATAAAACCTTATCATTATCCAGACTTTGTAGTTGCTTTAGCTGTTGCTTTAGCATCTGCAGGTTTTGTTATGACTAATGATGGTAATTTTAAATGTATGTTCGTAAGTTTTTGTGCGGGATTATTTACTATAATAGTAAAACTCTTATTACAAAAATTTAAGTTTTTTATGATTTTTGTTTTTGCTTTTTCTGGTTTTTGCGCAACATTAAGTTCTTACTTTTTTGCGGCAAATATATTTAATTGTGACTCACAAGAAATACGCTGGGTTTTATTTGTAAGCGTACTAATGTTAGTACCAGGATTTCCATTTATGAATGGTGTTTTAGATATATTTAAAGGCTATCTTTTAATGGGATTTTCTAGATTGGTTACTGCATTGATAATTGTACTATCCGTTTGTATGGGTATAATGGTTGCTATGTCTTTTTTACCAGGGAAGATAATGGGATGGAACTTTTAGATTTGTTAATAAAATCTGCGTTTGCAATTATTCCAGCAGTAGGTTTTGCGATATTATTTAGTGTACCTAAAAAGTTACTACTTTATGTTTCTCTAGGTGGATATGTTTGCTATTTCTTTAGAAGATTTTCAATGGCCTATTTAGATTGTGGTTTTATATCTTCTGCTTTTATTGCAAGTATTATTGTAAGTTTGTTATTTATTTATATAGGTCCTAAATTAAAGGTTCCGCGTCCAGTTTTTACAGTTGCGAGTATAATTCCAATAATTCCAGGAAAGTTTGCTTATATGACCTTGATTTCTTTAATTCAATTTTATCAATCTGAATTACAATCATCACAATATATAGTGGATTTCTTTTATTTTGGGATAATGTCTAGTGGAATTATTGTTGCAATTGGTTTAGGTATTGCTTTACCTCCTTTGTTTTTTTATAGAAATAGACCGGTGGTTTAAATGTTATCAATTATAGTTGCTCATTCTGAAAATTTTATTATTGGCAAAGACGGAACTATGCCTTGGCATTTGCCTGCTGATTTAAAGTATTTTAAATCAGTAACCATCGGTAAACCTGTTATTATGGGAAGAAAAACTTTTGAAAGTATTGGAAAAGCTTTACCTAATAGAGTAAATATTGTAATAACGAGAAATAAAAATTTGATTTTATCAGATAGTACGGTATTGATATTTAACAGTTTAGAAGAAGCATTGAGTAATCTTAAAAATCTTAGTGAAGAGATTTTTGTTATAGGTGGTGGTTCGTTATATAAAGAAGCTATTCAATATGCTGATAGATTGTATATAACAAAAATTCATGCTCAGATTGAAGGTGATACTGAATTTCCACATTATGATATAAATAAATATAAGCTTATATCATCTATTAAATATGATAAAGATGAAAAGAATGCGTATGATTTAACTTTTGAAGTTTATGAAACAATAAATAATGCGCAAAAATAATAAATAGCTATTTATTTTACTTTACTTATAGTAAGTTATTAACTGATGGAATGCTCGCTTTTTACACTGTAAAAGGTATTGTTATCATAACACCATGCTGTTAAACAACCTCCCCAAACACAACCTGTATCTAGAGCTTTTATATTTTTTTCATGACAATTACCCATAAGAGCTGCCCAATGACCAAATACTAATGTTTGATTAGGTTCTTTTGATATAGGTTTTTCTCCTCTTATGCTAAACCATGGATACAAGCCTAAATTTTCAGCTTTTTCAGGAGTGTTTTTATTCATAAAATCTAGGGAACCGTTTTTATAACAAAATCTAATGCGAGTGCAAACATTAGTGATAAATCTCCATCTTGGGAAACCTGATAACTCATCATTCCATAAATTCGGCTCATCACTATACATATGCATTAGAAAGTTGTTACACATTTTTTTATTAGTTAAGAGCTTTTCGATTTCTTTAGAGTATTCAAGGGTCGTTTCCAAATCCCATTGAGGGGCTATTCCTGCATGTACAACATATAGAGGAACTAGAGGGTGTTTATATACAAGTGGTTGTTGACAAAACCAATCAACGATTTCATCTAATTTTGGAGAATTTAATAAAGAGGAAAGCATGTCTTTCTTTTTGGGTTTATTTAAGTTTTTACATATTGCAATAAAATTTAAATCATGGTTTCCAAGAACTAAATGAGCTCTATTTTTTAAGCTTCTAATAAATTCTACAACTTTTAAAGGTTCTGGACCTCTTCCAATGATATCTCCTGTAAAAATTAGCTCATCTTTTTTGGGGGCAAATTTACATAGTTGAAGGAGATTTTGTAATTCATTATAACATCCGTGTACATCGCCTATGCAAAAAATAGCCATTTATAACCCCTCTTTTTTTTGTAATATATTAATTAAAAATGCAAAAAAAAACAATAATGTAAACTGAAGTATAAATGTAAATTATGGTAAAATTAAAAAAAATAGACATTCATTAAAAAGGAGATACATAAATGCCACGAATAAAACAAGATTTTATAAGTACTTTATTGGAAAGAGTTGATATTGTAGATGTTGTTGGTTCTCGTATTAGATTAAAAAAAGCTGGCAATAGTTATACTGCATGTTGTCCATTTCATAATGAAAAGACGCCTAGTTTTAGTGTGAATCAAAGAAAGCAGTATTATAATTGTTTTGGATGTCATCAAGCAGGTTCTGCAATAAAATTTATTATGGATTATGATAAGATTTCATTTGTGGAGGCTGTTGAAGAAGTTGCAAAAATTGCTGGCATATCAGTTGAATATGAAGAAAATCAGAGTTATGAAAACTCAAAAAAGAATAAAGTTGATTATTATGAATTACTAGAAATGGTAGTTAATTTTTATCAACAAGAACTAAAAAAACATCCAGAAGCTCAAAAATATTTGGCAAATCGTGGTATTGCAAAAGAAACAATCGATAAATATAAAATTGGTTTTTCCCCCAATTCATGGAATTTTATAAAAAATTTAGTCGGAAAAAATGAACAGAACCGTATAAATATTTTATTGGAACTTGGTTTATTAACTCAAAAAGATGATGGAAATACCTATGATACATTCAGAAATAGAATAATAATTCCAATAAGGGATAAAAGAGGTCGTACGATAGCTTTTGGTGGTCGTGTAATGGACGATAGCAAACCAAAATATATAAATTCCAAAGAAAGTCCTGTGTATAAAAAAGGTTATGAATTATTTAATTTAGATTTTGTAAGAACTATTCCTTCGAATGAACTAGAATTTATTATGATAACAGAAGGATATATGGATGTTATAGCTTTAGATCAATATGGTGTTCATAACGCTGTAGCTTCTTTAGGTACAGCAACAACTCCTTTTCAATTAGATTTACTTTTTAAACAGTCTGATAAAATAGTATTTTGTTATGACGGAGATGATGCAGGTAGACACGCGGCATGGAGAGCTTTAAATCTTTCATTAACATCTGTTCGTGATGATAAACAATTAAACTTTTGTTTTTTACCAAAAGAGCATGATCCAGATTCTTTAGTAAGAAAGGAAGGTCGAGATGTTTTTTATAATTTTGTAAAAAATTCTCAATCATTTACAGATTATGTTGTATCAGAAATGGTAAAGAAACATAATGTTGATACTGAAGGTGGTAAAATAAATTGTTTAAATGAATTAAGAGAGATTGTAAAAAACTTAATTAATGCTCCTATTTTAGTTCAATCCCTTATCCAAGCAGTGTCAAGAGTTATTAGTTGGTCTGTTGAACGTGTTGAAAAAAGTTTATTAAAAGGCGGTTCTTTAGAAACTAAAATAGAAGCACAAAATCAAGTAATCGTACAAGGTTTAAAATTAGAAATGGATGTCTTGCGTTCTATAGTGGCGCGATTAATACAAAATCCTCATTTGGTAAATGAAATTCCTAATATTAATGGGTTGGTAAAAGTCTTAAATGATTTTTCAAATGATAGGGCAAATGTTATATTAATGCTTTTAGAAAAAATATTAAAAAAACCCTCTATAAGAACAGGTGAATTAGTTGAATCTTATAGAGGTACTATATATGAAAAGATTATATTTTTATTAGCTCAAGTAGATCTTCATGATGAAGAAATGATAGAAAATGTAAAAATTATTGATTTGTTATCTTTTTTAAAAAAATTTATTTTAGAAGGAATTCAGGCAAGGATTATGGCTATTAAAATAAAAGCACGTCAGGAACAAATTACTTCTGAAGAATTAGCGGAAAGTAATATTTTAGAAACTAAGATAAGAACATTTAAATGAGAAATATATCCAATATATTATGTAAAAAACTAAAATTAAATTGAAATATAGATCAAATATTAATATAATTAATCTTTAAAAGTTTAGTAAATAAGCCCTTTTGTTCTGTTTGGATTTAGTAGCGAGCCGTTATTAATTGAGTCGCTAAGTGAAGTTTGGTATACAACAGAGAATGGCATTACTTTTGTTTCTTAAAGTAAAACATTACAATAAAGGTTCTATAATGGAAAATGTACCATCTACATTATCATCTTTTCAACAATTATTGAAAGATGGTAAATCTAAGGGATACTTAACTACTACAGAAATACGTGAAAATTTACCACCTGAAGAGTTTTTAGATCAAGAAAAGTTGGACAATTTCTTCTCACGTTGTGCAGAAAGAGATATCTTAATTTGCGAAAAACCACCTGAATCAGATGATCTCATATTTAGTCAAACTATTGCTGAAACTGAAAATATTATTCCTGACACTGGTAAAACAACAGACCCTGTTCGTATGTATATGCGTGAAATGGGTAGTGTAGGTTTATTAGATAGAAATTCAGAAATAGAAATTGCTAAAAAAATTGAAGATGGTATCAATAAGGTTCAGAGTTGTGTAGCCGAATATCCTAGTGCTATTGAATGCGTTTTAAAACTCTATGAACAATACGAGAATAATGAAATTAGATTAGCTGATATTATTACTGGTTTTGCCAATGGAATGGGTTCTGAAGATATTGAATTGGTTGATGAAGAACCTTTAGATGATAATATTGAAAATATCGATGAATCAATAGATGATAAAGATAGTGATATAGACGACACAACTGAAGACTCAACTTCATCAAATGATGTTGATACAGGTGATTCCGAAGATGGTGATAACAATTCTGATGAAATGGGTGAACAGGATGATGATAGTGGTCCAGATCCTGAATTATCTAGGGAAATGTTTGAAAAACTGAAGTATCAATATAATCTTACCATCAAAGCTTTGGATAAATTTGGAAGAGGATCCAAGAAAACTCAAGTAGAAATTGAAAATCTTGCAGATATTTTTAGACAGTTTAGGCTTGTACCAAAAGTATTTGATCAGATTATAAAGAATATGAGTGATGTGATGGAAATGGTAAAAATCCAAGATCGTCGTATTCGTTCTATTTTGGTTACATCTGGAAAGATGAAGCCTGAAGAATTCAGGCAACGTTACGTTGGTACTAAAAAAGAAGCATCAACAGAATGGTATGAGAAGATAATTAAGCTAAAGAAACCTGTTGCACAGATTGTAAAACTTCATGAAGCTGAAATCTTAGATGCTATTTCGAAGCTGAAAGAAATTGAAAACACTACTGGTTTGCCAATTCATAAGATAAGAGAAATTAACTTTAATATAGCATCAGGTAATTCTGTTGCAAAGCAAGCTAAATCTGAAATGATTGAAGCTAATTTACGTCTTGTAATTTCAATAGCTAAGAAATATACAAATAGAGGTTTGCAATTCTTAGATCTTATTCAAGAAGGCAATATAGGTCTAATGAAAGCTGTAGATAAATTTGAATATAGAAGAGGGTACAAATTCTCAACTTATGCAACTTGGTGGATACGTCAAGCTATTACTAGATCTATAGCAGACCAAGCAAGAACTATTCGTATACCTGTTCATATGATAGAGACTATTAATAAATTGAGTAGAGTATCTCGCCAGATGTTACAAGAAAATGGTAGAGAACCAACTCCTGAAGAATTATCAAAGAAAATGGGAATTCCTGAAGATAAAATAAGAAAGGTTATGAAGATTTCTAAAGAACCTATGTCAATGGAAACCCCAATAGGTGATGATGATGATTCGCATTTAGGAGATTTCTTAGAAGATGAATCATTGCCGTTACCTGCTGATGTTGCAACTTCAGAAAGCTTAAAATCAGTTACCGAACAAGTTTTAGCTGCATTATCTCCAAGAGAAGCAAGAGTGTTAAGAATGCGTTTTGGTATAGGTATGAATACGGATCATACTTTAGAAGAAGTTGGAAAACAATTTGATGTTACTCGTGAAAGAATTCGTCAAATTGAAGCTAAGGCTTTAAGGAAATTAAAACATCCTAGTCGTTCTGAGCCTTTGAAGAGTTTCTTAGAGTAAGATTTTAATAATAAAATACAAAAAACTATTTATTTTTAAAATAAATAGTTTTTTTTGTAGACAAACGAAAAACAAATCTGTATAATACGCACATCTTAAAACGAATGGCCCATTAGCTCAGTCGGTCAGAGCAGACGACTCATAATCGTTTGGTCCCCTGTTCAAGTCAGGGATGGGCCACCATTCAAAAAAATAAAATTTCAAAATGTCCTTAAATCAAAATCTTATCGAATTAACTATAGAATCTCTAGATAAAGATGGGGATGGTGTAGGTTTTTATAATTCAAAAAAAATTTTTGTAAAAAATGCATATATTGGTGAGCTTTTAAAAGTTTCATTATATGGAGAAAAAGAAAAATATGCACAAGGAAAAATTGAAGAAATTTTAATTCCTCATAAGAATCGTCAGGAATCATTTTGTAAAAACGAATGTGGTGCGTGTGTTTTTACTTCTTTATCATATCAAGCGGAGTTATCTTATAAATGTAATGAGATAAAAAAGCTATTTTCAGATGTTATTTGTGATGTTAATTTAATTGAAATAATTGGCATGACAGATCCCTTTAGATATAGAAATAAAGCCATATATTCTTGTTTATATAATGAAAAGAATGGGGCTTTAGATATTGGTTTATATTCTAGAGGTACTCATAATATTGTAAAAATAAGTGAATGTGTATTAGAACCATTTTGGATTAATAATCTTAGAAATAAAATTGAGGAATATTTTAAGAATAATAAAAATTGTCAGAGTTTGGCTAAAAATATTAGATCTGTTTTTTTTAGAGGTACAGATTTATCTAAAAAGATATGTTTCTTAATTTTACAGAAATTTGATGATGCAATATTTAGAGAATTTAAAATTTTTTCAAAAGATTTATGTGAACAAGATGTAAATTTATATATAAATGTAAATAATCAAAAAGGTAATAGGGTAGTTGGTACTGAGGTCTTTAATAGTGATGCTGAAAGTGTTAAAGATGCTTATATAAAACTAAATTTATTGGGAAATAGTTTTTTTGTAGATATTTTTTCATTTTTTCAAATAAATATAGAGCAAACAGAAATACTTTATTCCAAAGCAATAGAGTTTTTAAAATGTGATATTAATGATAATGTTTTAGATTTATACTGTGGTGTAGGTTCTATATCATTAAGTATTGCAAAACATGTAAAAAAAGTTGTTGGGATAGAGTGTGTTAAAGAAGCAGTTGAGAATGCAAAACACAATGCGAAAATAAATAATATATTTAATGCGGAATTCTATTGTGGTTTAGTTGAAGATGTTTTACCTGATTTAGTAGGAAATAACAAAATCAAGTTTTCAGCAGCTATACTAGATCCTGCTCGGAAAGGGTGTGAATCTTCCATTTTTGAAGTTTTACATAAACATGATATAAAAAATATTGTATATATTTCTTGTAATCCTGAGACACAGCATCGTGACATTATATTTGCTAAAAAGTATCATTATAATGTAAAAAAAATGGTGTTAGTGGATATGTTTCCTCATTCTAGACATGTTGAGACCGTAGTTTTGCTATCAAGAAACAAGTAAAACGTTGCTAAAAGCCCTTGAAATAAAAGGTTTGGTAAAACTTACACTTTCCTAAAATTAATGAACTAAAAAATCTTTAGTGTATGTGAGAACATATCTAGCATTAGAAACACAGTAAGGTTGAGTGTTAACTTTTGTTATTTTTAAGAGGTTGTGAATAGTATTTTGCTGTCAAAATGCAAATTATGAGTAAATCTAGTGTAATATTCCTAGATAACTCAAAATAGTGAATATAGATATAAAAAGTTGATGTGTAATAAACTTTTAATGAAAAAATTATTAGAAATCTTTATTATGCGATATATTAGATTATTACACATGAAGTTTGTAATTTTTATAAATAGCAAATTTAGTTATATCACGACATTATTTTGATTCACTTAGTTACAAACTGAACAAATCCTGTGCAACTAATTATTACAAGAACGATTTCATGACTATAAGTTATAGGAATATTTAAATGATAGATAAAAAGAAAGAACAAGAAAGAGATGAACTTCATCGTGCAATATGGGCAATAGCAGATGATTTAAGAGGCGCGGTTGATGGATGGGATTTTAAGAATTACGTTCTTGGTACAATGTTCTATCGTTATATTTCAGAAAACCTTTGCGCCTATATTAACAAAGGTGAATGGAAGGCTGGTAATCTAAGTTTTGATTATGCCGATATGTCTGATGATGATTCACTACAAGCTCGAGCAGACCTTGTTCAAGAAAAAGGATTTTTTATACCACCAAGTGAACTTTTTTGTAATGTTCTTAAAAAATGCAACGACAGTAAATCTATATTTATAGATAGCGAAGGACAAGAGAAGAATTTAAAGGATAATTTGAATGAGTTTCTTGAAATGGTTTTTAACCACATTGAAGAATCTGCAAAAGGTAGCGAAGCTGAGAGTGACTTCCAAGGTCTTTTTGATGATATCGATGTAAACAGCAACAAACTTGGTGGAACAGTTGCTAAGAGAAATGAAAGACTAGTAAAACTACTAGAAGGCGTTGCTTCTATGAACCTTGGTTCAGTTAAAGATCATGAAATAGATGCTTTTGGCGATGCTTATGAGTATTTAATGACCATGTATGCATCGAATGCAGGTAAGTCTGGTGGAGAATTTTTCACCCCTGCAGATGTATCTATTCTTCTCACAAAATTAGGAACTGTCGGTAAAACAAAAATAAATAAGGTCTATGACCCTGCATGTGGCAGTGGTTCGCTTCTTCTTAAAGTTGAGAAAATTTTGGGAAGAGATTCTGTTTTAAATGGTTTCTACGGTCAGGAAATAAACATTACAACATATAACCTTTGTCGCATTAATATGTTTCTGCATGATATAGGTTTTGATAAATTTAATATAGCGTGTGAAGATACTCTTATACATCCACAACATTGGGATGATGAACCTTTTGAGCTGATTGTTTCTAATCCGCCATATTCGATTAAGTGGGTTGGAGATGAAGATGCAACTCTTATAAACGATCCTCGTTTTTCTCCCGCTGGTGTATTAGCACCAAAATCCAAAGCAGATATGGCTTTTATAATGCATTCGCTTTCATGGTTAGCCTCAAATGGAACAGCTGCAATTGTATGTTTTCCAGGAATAATGTACAGAGGTGGTGCAGAGCAAAAAATTAGAAAATACTTAGTAGATAATAACTATGTCGATTGCATTATTCAACTTCCTAGCAATCTGTTTTTTGGTACAACGATAGCTACTAGTATAATGGTTTTGAAAAAAAGTAAAAACAATAATAAGGTACTATTTATTGATGCTACTAATCTGTGTGTTAAGGTAACTAACAATAACAAACTACTACAAGAACATATAGATAAAATTGTTGAAATATTTTCAGAACGTCAAAATGTAGAATTTACAAGTCGCTTGGTTGATTATGATGAAGTAAAAGAACAAAATTATAATTTATCAGTTAGCACTTACGTGGAACAAGAAGACTTACGAGAAAAAATCGATATTGTTAAATTAAACGCTGAAATTAAAGATATTGTTGCTCGTGAACAAGTGTTGCGTACTGAAATCGATAAGATTATTGCTGAGATTGAGGTATAAAGAATGGCAGTAGAAATTATTGAATTTGATGATGTTATATCAGATATAAAAAACATTATAAATTCTGGAAGAAATTATGCCTACAAAGTAACTAACAAGACGATTGTTATGACTTATTGGAACATTGGTAAACGCATTGTAGAACAAGAGCAAAAAGGCAACAAAAGAGCAGAATACGGTACTGCATTAATTGATGTTTTATCAAATGAATTAATGAAAGATTTTGGCAAAAGCTATTCAAAAAGGAATTTGCAATATTTTAGAAAATTTTACTTGGCATTTTCCGATGATAAGATTGTGAACGCGTGCGTTCACAATTTAAATTGGACTCATTTTAGAACTCTCTTACGAATTTCCGATGAAGATTCTAGATTATGGTATTTGAATGAAGCATCAAAAGAAGGTTGGAGTTCAAGAACCTTGGATAGAAACATTAGCACACAATATTACAATAGACTTTTACAATCTCCTAAAAAAGAAACTGTAATTGCTGAAATGGTTGAAAAAAATTCAGATAATCAAAAAAATAAATTTGAGTTACTTAAAAGTCCGCTTATTGCCGAATTTTTAGGTTTTAAAAATGAAAATACATATTTAGAGAGCGATTTAGAATCTGCAATTCTTACTCATATTAGAGATTTCCTTATGGAGATGGGGAATGGGTTTGCTTTTGTCGCAAGGCAACAACATATTGTTACTGAAACAGAAGATTATTTTATCGACTTGGTTTTTTATAACATTGAATTGAAGTGTTACGTGTTAATTGATTTAAAAATGGGAAAAATAACTCACCAGGATGTTGGTCAAATTGATATGTATGTTCGTATGTATGATGATTTGAAATGTAAACAAGGTGATAATCCAACATTAGGAATTTTGTTATGCTCTGAAACTGATGAGGATATAGCTCGTTATTCGGTTCTTCATGATAATGATAGGTTATTTATGTCAAAATACCTTACGTATATTCCAAGTAAAGAACAATTAAAATTAGAGATCGAAAGACAAAAAGAAATTTTTTATATGCAACATCCTGAACTAAAAAATCAAGAGGAGGTTGTTGAGTATGAGTAAGTTAGATGAATTGCTAAAAGAACTTTGTCCTAACGGAGTTGATTTTAAAGAACTAGGTGCTGTTTGCCAATTTAAGAATGGTTTTTCTTTTAAAAGTGAGTTATTTCAAGATCAAGGAGAACCAATTATACGTATAACTAATATTTCTAATGGATATGTAAGCAATAAAGATATAGTGTACTTTAATAGCCATGATTATGATGTTGATTTGAAATCGTATATTGTTGATGATGAGGATATTGTGGTAGCCATGTCAGGAGCTACTACAGGAAAAATTGGTATGAATAAAACGGGTATAAAGTTTTATTTAAACCAGCGTGTAGGAAAATTTATACCTAACCTTGATATTTTGGAGAATCATTATCTATACCATTGGTTATTAAGCCAAAGTGATAATATTCTAAAAATGTCTTCCGGAACTGGTGCTCAACCTAATTTAAGCTCTGAAAAATTGAAAAAATGTATACTGCCCGTACCTCCATTAGAGGTACAACGTGAAATTGTCCGGATTCTGGACAATTTCACAGAGCTTACAGCAGAGCTTACAGCAGAGCTTACAGCAGAGCTTACAGCAGAGCTTACAGCAAGAAAGAAGCAGTATGAGTATTATAGGGATACTTTACTTTCTGCAAAGAAAGAAACTGTAGAATATACTACACTTGCTGATATTGCAGTGATAAGAAATGGTAAAGACTACAAACATCTAGGAGAAGGAAATTATCCTGTTTATGGTTCAGGTGGCGTAATGACATATGTTGATAAATTTGCATATGATAAGCCATCTGTTTTAATTCCAAGAAAGGGTTCATTGAACAACCTGTTTTATGTTGATCAACCTTTTTGGAATGTAGATACTATTTTTTATACAGAAGTTAATGAAGAAAAAGTAGTTCCTAAATACTTATTTTATCTACTTCAAAAGGAGCATCTTGAAAATTTTAATACAGCTGGTGGGGTTCCAAGTTTAACACAAGCAGTTCTCAATAATGTGAAATTATGCATTCCTAATATAACAACGCAACAGAGAATAGTTAATTGTTTAGATAACTTCGAAAAGATTTGTAACGATTTAAATATAGGTTTGCCAGCTGAAATTGAGGCTAGACAAAAGCAATATGAATTTTATCGTGATCAATTGTTGACGTTTGCTGAAAATAGCGAAACCATCTTAACAGACAGACAGACAGACAGACAGAGCTGAATCTGATTAAGTTACTGCAGTATGTGTTTGGGTGGGCAAAAGTTAACCTCGGTGATGTATGCGATTTGATAACAGGTGCAACGCCGTCAACAAGTAAAAAGGAATACTGGGAGAAAGGAACGATACCTTGGATGAATTCAGGGGAAGTTAATCTGCGTTATGTCACCAATACGCAGAATATGATAACTCGCCTTGGGTACGATAATGCTAGTACAACAATTGTTCCTATTCACTCAGTTGTTATAGCCTTAGCTGGTCAAGGAAAAACGAGAGGAAAAGTTGCAATAACAGAAATAGAGTTATGTACTAATCAGTCATTGTGTTCTATGGTTTGCCATAGTGAGTTGAATTATAAGTACCTATTTTATTACTTAGATAGTAAGTATGAACAATTAAGAGCCATATCAAACGGGGATGGGACAAGAGGTGGATTAAGTTTACGTATATTGAAACCGTATCAAATACCTTTGCCATCAATAGAATCCCAGGAGCGTATTGTTTCAATCTTGGATCGCTTTGATGCCCTCTGTAACGATTTGTCAGCTGGACTACCGGCAGAAATTGAAGCTCGTCAGAAGCAATATGAATATTATCGCGACCAGCTGTTAAGTTTTAAGGAAGCAGAATAGAAAGAATAGAAGGAGGTAGGTATGCCTTATTTTAATATAGTAGCCGAAACAAATGAAAACACTGTTGTTACTAACTATGAGCCTGTTAAGGCGAGGTCTGACAGCTATGAGTCTGAGGCTGCTTTAGAAAAGGAGTTTATCTGTTTGCTCTGCGAACAGGGGTATACCTATCTCCCAATTCATTCTGAGGCTGATTTAATTGCCAATCTTCGTGTCCGTTTGGAAGAACTCAATAAATTCAAATTCTCTGATACTGAATGGGAACGTTTCTTTAAGACTTCCATTGCAAATCCAAATGAACATATTGCTGAAAAGACTGCAAAGATTCAGGAAGATTATATTCAGGTTCTTAAGCGTGATGACTCAACCTCCAAAAATATAACTCTGCTTGATCATAAAAATATCCACAATAATACCCTTCAAGTAATAAACCAGTATGTACTTGGTAAAGCCGAAGGTGCGACTTATGATAATCGTTATGATGTAACAATATTGATTAACGGTTTTCCAATTGTTCATGTAGAGCTAAAACGTAGGGGTGTTGCTATTCGTGAAGCCTTTAACCAGATTGAACGTTATCAACGTGATTCATTCTGGGCTGGTAGTGGGTTGTTCGAATTTGTACAGATTTTCGTAATTTCAAATGGAACAAATACTAAATATTATTCAAATAGTACTAGAAATAACGCAATCAAAGACTTTTCATCCAGGAATATAAAAAAGGGCAAAACAAGTAATAGTTTTGAATTTACATCCTTCTGGTCTGATGCTGATAATAGAGTTATTCCTGATCTTATTGATTTCACCAAAACATTTTTAGCAAAACACACAATTTTAAATATCTTAACTAAATACTGCGTGTTTACATCTGAAAAAATGCTTATGGTAATGCGTCCTTACCAAATTACTGCAACTGAAAGAATTCTTAATCGTATAGAGGTAGCTCATAATTACAAGAAGTATGGTGATATCGCTGGTGGGGGATACATTTGGCACACTACAGGTTCTGGTAAAACGTTAACTTCGTTTAAAACTGCAAGACTTGCAACCAAGCTTCCTTTTATTGAAAAGGTACTATTTGTTGTAGATAGCCTAAACTTTTTGAAATTTATACCCTTGTGGTCTAAAATTGGCATTTTTAGGCTA
>JBJFGR010000147.1:0-28551 GCA_051892875.1 Succinivibrionaceae bacterium | reverse complement strand
CCATACATTATGCCATAGCATTTTGGCGTTTACACAACAATTTTATTACTCCCTAATGACCCATAAATAACCTAGTTTTCGGTCTCCGTAAAGAGTAACAGTTTCTATCAAAATAAGAGAGTAAATAACAGTGAACATGCATTGGCACGCTCCCAAAAAATTTTGTTTGTATTTTAGATTTTGTCTGTTATTCATTTGTAGCTAGTATTTATTTTATTTTTATAGAACCTTTATAGATTCCCAAGTATTGTTTTTTTTACAAAAAATTAATTTTATATCATTTTTATTCTTATAAGATTTACATTCTTGCCCTAATGCATTGGTATATTTTTTAAGGAAAAAACAACCGTTTTGTTTCATACAATCAGTTTCTGAATGAGTAAGAAAATTTTTAGAAGAATTTAAATTTGCATCTATTTCATTTGAATTTTTAAATTGTGAACATCCCGATAAAAAAGCCCAAAAAGTTATATAAAACAATATTTTTTTCATATAAAGTATTTTTAGATAATAAAAAAAATTATTTTGCAAACATTTTAGTAAAAAAAGTGATGTATGTCACACTATGTGTTTTTGAGATGTAAAATCCTACAAAATTCTAGCCAAATTATAAAAAATAAAGTGAGATAATCAGAGTTGATACTCTAAATACGCACTTTATATTACGCCATCAAATTTAATATTTTAAATTTTTAACACTTAATTATTTATTGTTGTATTCACAAGTCTTTTTAAGGTTGGATTCCATTCTCGGCAAGATCTGAAGATATCCATATCTTGTTTATAATATGATGTGTTAACATCTAATATTCCAAGTAATGAATGATATAAATTGTCATGAGAATAACTTTCAGTTCTTGCTTTGTTTTCAAGACAGTTCATATTCACTTTATGATCTTCAATGAAATTTTTTGACATATAGACCATCATAGGAACTTCAGTCTGATAATTAGGTGCTATTATATATGGCGTTCCATGCAAAAAAGTTCCAAATTCTCCTAATGATTCTCCATGGTCAGAAATATATAACATGGCTGTTCCAAAATCATCTTCATATTTTTTAAGTGAATCTATTACTTTTGATAAAAATAGATCAGTATAGGCTATACTGTTATCGTAGGAATTTTTTATAGCATCAAGTGTGCAGTTTTCAATATCAGCTTGCTCGCATGCTGGCTTAAATAAGACCTTATTTTTGGGAACACGTTTATAATATGTTGGACCGTGAGAACCCATGATATGAAGGAAGATAACTGTATGTTCTTTTTTTTGAGTAGCTATTGATAATCTCTTATTAAGCATTGGTAGTAAAACTTCATCATAGCAACTATCATTATCACAAAATTGCTTGTTTTCTGGATTTACATACAATTCTTTTATGTTATCAATTCTTTCACAAACACCTTTACAACCGCCATCGTTGTCATACCAAGATACATTGTAGCCTGCATACTGAATAATATCAGCTAAAGTGCTTGAATTATAGGCTATTTTTTCATTATATTCAGTCCTTGTCATAGCCGAAAACATACATGGTACGGAAACAGCTGTAGAAGTTCCACAGGATTTTACTTTATTAAAGAAAATTAAATTTTTTATATTTTCAGTATAAGGAGTGGTATTTCTATCATATCCATTCTTAGGATAGTTAAATGCTCTAGCTGTTTCACCAACTACCACCACAAAAAGTTCAGGTTTTTCATCTTTATTGTCGATTAAGGCATCTTGGGCTAGTTGTATGAAAGGTATTTCTTCCTTAAAATAGCGATTTTTTATAGCTTTTGAAAAGTAATATATGTAATTATATGGTGAGATCTCTTTTCTTAAGATTGGGTTATTACGACCAATAGAAGCATAGTTTTTATAATAGGCGGCGTAAAAAATTCCGATTACAGATAATGATACTGTAAGAATACCAAGTCTTAAGGCTGAAGATTTTATAAAGTTTTTAGGATACGTAATTTTTATAGACCATAGAAGTACTGTAGGTATGATACCAAATAAGGTGATAAACAATATTAAAGGAACAGTTAAATAACTTTTAGCTTCAGCTATATTTGTTTGAAGAATATTTTGCATCATTTCATAATCAAAAATCACTCCATATGTAACACTAAAGTAACAAACAATAGTTCCTGTAATAAAAAGGACTGTCATCGCTACTTTAAATATCGGTTTAAAAGATAAAGGTAAAAAGACTACCAATATTACAGATAATAGAAGAAAAGGTGGAGTTAGATAAAAAAGAGATATGCTATTATCTGATTGATTTAATATGCTATAGAAATGTCCTAAAAGTTGCGCATTCATAAAGGTTGCAAAGTAAATACAACAAATTAGATATACAGTAAAAAAACTATATTCTCTTTCGAGAACAGATCTAAATAGCTTTCTAAAAAATTCTTTAATATTTTGTAGTGACATTTTAAATCCTTATTTTATATTTAATTGAATCTTCGTTCATATATGTGTTAATCCACAATATATATAAAGAGTAGTTTTGATTATGTTTTTTAGACTTTCTTTGTGGAACTGAGTTTTAGGGAGATTGTAAAACTTATGTAAAGTTTTTGATAAAAGTATATGAATTTTAAAGAAAGCTTTAATAAACTTTATTTTTTAACAGTACTTATTATTGCAAGTGAGATTTAAATAGTTAAATAATAGTATGAAATAGAGTATATATGACTAGGCTTTATTCAATAAAAAACTTTTAGATATGTATTACATATAATATAATGTGATGAATTTTGTTTTATATCGCTTATAGAGTTAACAAGGATTATATGGAACAATTAAAATTAAAAAAAAGAGACAGGGCTTGTGGAATTGTAAATCTACCTGGTTCAAAAAGTGTGTCTAATAGAGTCTTATTATTATCAGCTTTAGCAAAAGGTACGACAGAGATTAGAAATTTATTAAATAGTGATGATACCTCAAGAATGCTTGAAGCTCTTAAGGAAATAGGTATCCGTTACGAATTAAGTGAAGATAAGACAAAATGCGTGATACATGGTAATGCAGGGAAATTTGAGTGTCTTGGTTCTTTAAATTTGTTTCTAGGTAATGCAGGAACAGCAATGCGTCCATTAACTGCTGTCTTATGTGGTTGTAAGGGGGAATTTGTATTAACAGGTGAACCTCGAATGGAAGAACGACCAATAGGACATTTAACAGATGCATTAATAAGTGTCGGTGCAAAGATTGAGTTCTTAAAAAAAGAAGGTTATCCTCCTTTAAAAATTAAAGGTACAGATTTACGAGGAGGAGATGTTGAAATAGACGGGACAGTGTCTAGTCAATTTTTAACAGCTTTTTTAATGGCAGCTCCGTTAGCAACAGAAGATACTGTTATTCATATAAAGGGAGAATTAGTATCTAAGCCATATATTGATATAACCATAGGTTTAATGCAGAAGTATGGTGTCGTAGTTGAAAATGATAATTATAAATCTTTTAAAGTAAAAGGTGGTCAGTGTTATATATCTCCTAAAGAGTTTCTAGTTGAAGGTGACGCATCTGGAGCGTCATATTTTTTAGCTGCAGCTGCTATTGCTGGAAAAGTTAGGGTTACTGGTGTTGGTATTAATTCTGTACAAGGAGATGTAAAATTTACAAAAGTTCTAGTAGAAATGGGTGCTAAATTAACTATAGGTGATGATTATATAGAGTGTGAAAAAAATACTTTGCATGGAGTTGATTTGGATTTAAATGCAATCCCTGATGCTGCTATGACCGTTGTACCTTTGGCTTTATTTGCTAAGGGAAAAACAGTTATACGAAACGTTGCAAATTGGAGAGTAAAGGAAACTGATCGTTTGCATGCTATGGCTGTAGAGTTACAGAAATTAGGTATTGAATGTATAGAGGGTGAAGATTACTTAGAAATAATACCTGGTAAAATCAAAAAAGGTGTTGCAATTGATACATATAATGATCATCGTATGGCTATGTGTTTTTCATTAGTTTCATTTGCAACTGATGTGATTATCAATGATCCTAGATGTTGTTCAAAAACTTTCCCAGATTATTTTGATAAATTTGATAGTATTTGTAATAAGCATAAATAGTAGAGATTTATAGTTAGTTTTTTGTTTTAATGATAAAATAAGTCATCTTATTTTTGGATGGATATATGAAGTTTTTATTAAATATATTACCTGCAATTTGCTTTTTTTTAACATATAAACTAACAAATAGTGATTTAATATATGCTACTGTAGCCATTGTTTTATCATCACTTGTTTCTTTTATAGGAAGCTTTATTTTATATAAAAGTGTATCACGTTTTCAGATCATTTTATTGGTGGTATTATTAATATTTGCAGTACCAACAATAGTGATTAAAGATGAGTCTTTTATAAAATTAAAAGTTTCTGTGGTAAATATTTTAATAGCTACAGGTGTGTTAATTTGCCAATTTTGTTTTAAAAAAGATATAGTTAAAGTATTGAGTGGAGTTTCTACACCAATACCAGATTATGTTTATAGAAAAGCAACATTGATGTTAGCAGTATTTTTAGTGTTTGGAGCAATTTTAAATTATATATTAGCTTTTAAATTACCGAGTTTTTGTGAATTATCGTCTTTTTGTAACTTTTCAGAACAAGATGCCAAAGATATATGGGTTAATTATAAAACATATGGTAATGGTATTATAAATACTATATTTTTTGTGTTTCTTGTTGGTTGGATACAATCTAAACTGACAGATGAACAAAAAGAGGAACTTGAAAAGCTATTACAAGAAGTTAAAACAAATATAAAGAATAAATAAAGCAGTAGTATAGTTGATCGTTAGGGGTAAAAGTATGTGGTATTTAATATATGCAGAGGATGTTGAAAATTCAAATGCAAAGAGGGGAATGGCAAGACCTCAGCATTTAGCAAGATTACAAGCTTTAATAGACGAAAATCGTTTGTTATTAGCTGGTCCAAATCCTAATATTGATTCTGAAGAACCTGGTGAAGCTGGTTTCTCAGGAAGTGCTATAATCGCAAAGTTTGATAGTTTAGAAGAAGCTAAAAAATGGGCTGCTGAAGATCCTTATTGGACTCAAGGTGTTTATAAGGAGGGAACTGGTATTGTAAAACCAATGAAGATTACCGCAAAAATGAAAGGGGCATCATTTTAATGAAGATTAAAAAAGCTATTATACCAGTTGCTGGTTTAGGAACAAGAATGTTACCGGCAACTAAAGCAATTCCTAAAGAAATGTTGCCAATAGTTGATAAACCCCTTATCCAGTATGTAGTAAATGAAGCAGTGCAAGCAGGGATAAGGGATATTATATTCGTTACACATTCTTCTAAAAATGCAATAGAAAACCATTTTGATAAAAGTTTTGAATTAGAAGCAACTTTAGAAAAAAGAGTTAAACGTCAATTACTATCTGAAATTAAAAATATTTTACCTCATGATGTTACAATAATGCATGTAAGACAGGGGGAAGCAAAAGGTTTAGCACATGCTATTCTTTGTGCAAGATCATTAGTAGATGATAGTGATTTTGCTGTATTATTACCAGATGTGTTAATTGATCAATATAAATCTGATTTAAAAACTGAAAATTTAGCAGAAATGATTCAGTTATTTAATAAAACTGGTATAAGCCAAGTTATGGTTGAAAAAGTTCCAAAAGAAACAGTTTCAAATTATGGTATCGTAGGCTTGGCAAATAGTTCATCTAACACTGAAATTACAAGTCTAGTAGAAAAACCATCAATAGATGAAGCTCCTTCTGACTTGGCTATTGTGGGGCGTTATGTATTTTCAAAAGAAATTTGGAAATATTTTTTAGATACTCCTTTAGGTGCTGGTGGTGAATTACAGCTTACTGATACCATTAAACTTTTATTGAAGCATCAACAAGTAAACGCTTATAAAATAAAGGGAAGAAGTTTAGATTGCGGTAGTAAGCTAGGGTATTTGAAAGCTATAGTTGAATATGGGATACATCATGAAAAATATGGTGATGAATTTAAAGAATTTTTAAAAGGTTTTTGTTTAAATCTTTAATTTTATGTAATCTCTGATTTTTAACATACTTTTTTCTACTAATATTTAGTAGATTAGCGTTAGTGTTATTTTTACAACGCAAGAGTAAATCTATCAGCCACTAAGAAGAGCCTTTTTAATAAAAAAACCGAATTTAGGATTCGGTTTTTTTATTTAAATTTTTCTTAATGTTTTTTTATTTTATTATTTTTTGCAGAAAATATTATAGAAAGAACCTGAAATAGGTTGGGCAACAATTGTTTGATTTTGAATAGGGTTATTTGTTTCCATATCAATCATGATACAATGATTACCTAATCTTAATTTATTCCAAGCTGTTTTATCAAATTTGATAGTTCTGGGCTGAGAACTTGTATTTAATACATAAATAACTTTATCCTTACCCTTTTCTTTCAAATCTATGAATAAAGAATCATCGCCATAAATAAAGGTTCTGCTTCCTTGTGATAGTGCTGGGTGAGCATCTCTATATTCAAGCATCTTCTTAACAGTTGTTTTTAATTTAATTTCATCTTTAGTTAAGTTTGATGTTCTGCCTGTTGTTCGAGCAACATGGTCATCACAAAGATTATTATCAGCACAGTTCATTGCTTCAATATCAAATTTTGGAACATCATCACCTATTTCTTCACCATAGTATATGGTTAATGGACCTGAAGATGCTACTAAGAAACTTAGTGCTGCTTGATGTGCTGCATAATATGAAGGAGTCTTTTCGCCGTCTTTTTCATATTTAGCACGTTGCAATGTATCCCCAAATCTTACTAAATCGTGGTTACCAATGAAATTATTTGGCATTGCTGTTCTGGTATAAAGATTTTGTTTCTTTATAATTTTATCAAGATCTTTTGCAGGTTGAGAGCAGATATCTTTATGAACAGATAAGGTTTGAACAAGCTGATGGCGCAATGGGAAGTTAAAGGCACTAGTTAATGAATTATTAACAAAAGCATTGTTTTCAAGATCAATAGGATCATCACTCCAAACTTCACCAACCATGTAGCCGAGAGGTTGTACTTTTTTCCCGTTGCTATTAGTATATGCATTTTCTGGTTTTGCAGATTCTTCTTTAACTGCTTTGGTTATTTTTTTCCAGTACTTAGGTTCAATCTGGTATGATTGGTCTAAACGCCAACCATCTATTTTTACTTCTCTAATCCAATATGTTGCAACATCCTTTATAAATTCGAGAGAGCGTTCAGGATCTACGCAAGTACCTAATTTTAACGACATCTTGTCCATAAATCCTTTTACTTCACGGCACATCTTACGAAGAACTAATCTGTTTCCGTTAGGACTTTCTAAAGATACGTTAACTTTTGCATGACCAAAAGCACCGTCTAAGAATACATATAATCCTAGATTATGGGCTTTTTCAACTAATTCTTTTAATTCTTCTTTGGTTCCAAATCTTGGGTCTATAGCAAAGAAGTTGGATGTGTAGTACCCAGTACCATCTAGTTTATTATAATCAGTGTTTTGATTTGGATAAGGTTCTGTATAAAATATAGGAGTCATCCATATGGCGTTAACTCCAGTAGATTTTATGTATGATAAATTGTTGATAATTCCCCTTAATGTGCCACCATGTTCACTAGGTCCCCATGATGTTGTGTAAGCAGGTGCGGTCCCACCTTTTGCAAAACTTTCAACCATTATTTGGTATATTCTAACATTACATTTAGGATCATTGCTATTGAAACAACCAGTAAGGTTATTTTTTGTTAACACTAAATTACCATCAGTAATAGTTACAGGTGTTGAATCTATACTTCTTTTACAAACAACTTCCTTCGGGGTCCAAAACTTTTTATTGATGTCTGCTTGTTCTGTGTTATTGCAACCAAATAAAGCCACACTAGCTACTATCATTGCTATTTTTGATAGTTTGTTCATAAGTACCTCTTGATTATATGATTATATATATTTGTATTTAATTATATGATTATAGCAAAAGTAAATAATGTAACCATATAAAATAAGAAACGAAGCATAAAAAATGATAGCTAGCTATTGTTAATTAAGTATTAATTTAAAATATCGTTGTTTTTTGTTATTAAATTTAACCAACTTACGATTCTTTCCGCTGTTAAGTCTTCTTGATTATCATCGTCAAGAGCAAGCCCTATAAAATGTTGGTTATCTTCTGATAATGATAAAACACTAGAAAAAGAATAACCTTCTGTTGGCCATTCACCAATAACTTCAGCTCCTAGTTCTTTAATAATGTAGTACAACTTCCCCATACCATCAACGAAGTAGTCTGAGTATTCTATTTGATCTCCTAAACCGAAGAGAGCTACTTTTTTCCCTGTTAAATTGATATCAGATAATTTAGAACAAAATTGTTCCATATCTCCCTGCATTTCACCTAAGTGCCAAGTTGAGGTCCCAAAAATTAGAAGATCATAGTTAAGAATAATTTTTGGGTCTTTTACTTTTCTGACATCAAATAAATCAGTGTTTTTAGCTCCGAGGACTTCTTGCATAAATGTAGCTGCGTTTTCGGTATTACCTGTATCAGAACCATAGAATATTCCAATTTTTGACATAAAATTCTCCGATTTAAATTTATTTAATGTTAACTTTACTTTATCATAATATTTAAGAGATAGAGTGTCATTTTTATAAAAAAAAGTAATAATTTTTATCACTTCTGTATTGCTTGCTTTTTTTATTGATTTTTTTGATAATAGCATATATTTATGTAGTAATTATATTGTTTTAAGAAAGATGTAAATAGTAATATTAGGCTGATGAGGTGTCGAGTATGTTACGACGAACTAAAATTGTTTGTACAATGGGGCCAGCTTTAGATAGAGAAAGTGTTTTAGAAGAATTAATTAAAGCTGGTGCAAATGTGATGCGTATTAATTTTTCACATGGTTCAGCTGAGGAACATAAAGATAGAGCCAGAAAAGTAAGAGAAATATCTTCTCGTTTAGGTAGGGTTGTAGCTATATTAGGTGATTTACAAGGACCAAAGATTAGAATATCAACATTTAAGAATGGACCAATAATATTGAGAGCTGGAGATTTGTTTACCCTAGACGCAGAACTTCCAAAAGGTGAAGGTTCTCAAGAATCTGTTGGTATTGATTATAAAAATCTACCAAATGATGTATCAACTGGTGATGTTTTAATGTTAGATGATGGTAGAGTTCAGCTATCAGTTATTTCAGTAAAAGGCCCTAAAATTTTAACTTCTGTATTAATTGGGGGGCCATTATCAAACAATAAAGGTATTAATAAGCAAGGTGGCGGATTATCAGCACCTGCATTGACTGATAAAGACAGATTAGATATAAAAACAGCAGCTGAAATTGGTGTTGATTATATTGCTGTGTCATTTCCTAGGACAAGTGATGATATAGAACTTGCAAGGAGATTATTAAAAGATTCTGGTTCAGAAGCCAAGATAGTTGCAAAGATTGAAAGAGCTGAAGTTGTTGCAACAGATGAAGCTTTAGTTGATGTTATAAAAGCATCTGATGCAATCATGGTGGCAAGGGGTGATTTAGGTGTAGAAATCGGGGATTCAGAATTAATGGGTACTCAAAAAAGGCTCATTAAAAAATCAAGAGAGTATAATAAACCCGTGATTACCGCAACTCAAATGATGGAATCTATGATTAAGTCACCAATGCCGACAAGAGCTGAAGTAATGGATGTTGCAAATGCTGTGTTAGATGGAACCGATGCTGTAATGTTATCAGCAGAAACAGCAGCTGGTGATTATCCAGTAGAATGTGTTTGTGCAATGTCACAAGTTTGCCGTGGTGCTGAAAAAAATCCGCAGATGAATGTTTCAACATACCGAACTGATAGGACATTTACAAATAGTGAAGAAACCATAGCAATGGCTTCTATGTTCGCTGCAAATCATTTACCTTGTATAAAAGGTATTGTTGCTCTAACAGAAACAGGTAAAACTCCGTTATTAATGAGTCGTTTACGTTCAAATTTACCGATTTTTGCAGTGTCTGGTAGAAAGTCAACTTTGAATTTATGTAATTTATATCGTGGTGTATATCCTTTTGAATTTAATATTTCAGAATATTCGAATATGGATGAAGCTACAAAATATTCGTTAGTTTCATTAAAACAAAGTGGGTATATTGCTCATGGAGATTGGGTTATTGTTACTCATGGTGATACAAAAGAAATTGGTATGACTAACAGTATGAAAATTATCCAAGTAGAATAATTTTTTATTTAATCTAAAAAATCATCAAGTATTGGCAACAAAAAAATTGTTGCCAATACCTTGTGTAATAGAAATAACTCAAGTTTCTGTTTTAATTATATTGTTATGCATTTTAGAAATTAACATTTTTAAATCTACTATATTTCATTATCCTTCCTATATGAAGATCAAAGAAAAGTGCTGCTAAGAGATGTAATCCATTCTACTTTTTTAGAACACTAAAAGTTGATAATATGCCTAATATTAGCAATAAATGCAAAAATATTAAACCAGTATATTTATGAATCTGTATGGACGATTAATTTATTAATTTGTTTTAAAATTACTTTGCTTGTATAATTACCCTATTCTATTTTTATGTGAGACGAATGTCTTAGATTTTATATTTAATTATTTCTAAAAAAGGTCAGAAATTATGAGAAAGCCTCTAGTAATGGGTAACTGGAAATTAAACGGTACCAAGGAATCTGTAACTGCATTAGTTAAAGCTTTAGTTGAACCTGCTGCAAATGCACCAACAGTAGAAGTTGCTGTATGTGCTCCAGCTATTTTTATTGGTTTAGTTGAACAATTAGCTGCTAACAGTGCAATTAAGTACGGTTCAGAAGATGTTGACGTACATAACTCTGGTGCTTTCACTGGTGAAAATTCTCCAGTAATGATCAAGGAATTTGGATGCAAGTATGCTATTGTTGGTCATAGCGAACGTCGTGCATACCATAATGAAACTAATGAAGTTGTAGCTGCTAAGTATCAAGCTGCTCAAGCAGCTGGATTAATTCCAGTATTATGTATTGGTGAATCTTTAGAACAATTTGAAGCTGGTCAAACTGCAGATGTTTGTAAGACTCAGTTAAAGGCTGTAATTGATTTATGTGGTATTAAATCATTTGAAAATGCAGTTATCGCATATGAACCAATTTGGGCTATCGGTACTGGTAAGACTGCTACTCCAGAAATCGCTCAAAATGTTCATGCCCAGATTCGTGCTTTCTTAGCATCTTTTGACGCTGCTGTAGCTGATAAGGTTCAAATTCTTTATGGTGGTTCTTGCAACGCTAAGACTGCTCCTGATTTATTTGCTCAGCCAGATATTGATGGTGGTTTAGTTGGTGGTGCTTCATTGAAGGCTCCAGATTTTTCAGCTATTATTGAAGCAGCTAAGTAATAATATTAGTTTTATTTTATAATTAAACTAATATAAAAGACGGATATATCTATCCGTCTTTTTGGTTTTTTCTTGGTTTTTGATGATAAATGCTATTATATGAATTCTATTAAAAAGATTGGTGTATTAACAAGTGGTGGCGATGCTCCTGGTATGAATGCAGTTATAAGAGCTGTAGTTAGAGCTGGTATAGCGGCCAAAATAGAAGTATTTGGGATAAAAGATGGTTTTTTAGGTTTATATGAAAATCGTATAGAACCTATGAACTATGAAAGTGTTACTGATATTATAAACCTTGGTGGCACAATTTTAGGTACTGCTCGTTTTAAATCTTTTTCAGAAGAATCTGTACGAGCACAAGCAATTTCAAATGCCAGAAGTCACGGGTTAGATGCTATTGTTGTTATTGGTGGTGATGGTTCTTATATGGGAGCTTTAAGATTATCAGAAATGGGATTGCCATCAATAGGAATACCTGGGACTATTGATAATGACGTTTCGGGAACTGATTTTACAATAGGTTTTGATACAGCTTTAAATACTGTAGTAGAGTGTATTGATAGACTAATTGATACTTGTAATTCACACAGACGTGTAGTTGTTGTTGAAATAATGGGGCGTCATTGTGGAGATTTGGCAATGCATGCAAGTATTGCGACAGGTTCTGATTTTGTTGTGATTCCTGAGTTACCATATGATCGTAATGCTATGATTCAACATTTGCAGAATTCATTTGCCCATGGTAAGCGACATGGTGTTATAGCTGTTTGTGAAAATACAATAAGTCTTGATAGTATTGCTAAAGATATAGAAAATACTATGGGAATTGAATGTAGAACTATGGTTTTAGGTCATTTGCAAAGAGGTGGAAAGCCTACACCTAAAGATCGCATATTAGGGAGTAGATTTGGTACTTATGCAGTAGATCTATTATTGAGTGGCATTTCTGGAGAATGTATAGGAATAATTGATAATCAACTTGTACATAATAAGATTGTAGATGGTAAAGCTTATAAACACAAGTTTAATGATGAATTATCTACTTTGGCTTCTAGATTAGTATAGTTTAATAAACAGTAATAAATTGTAGAAAATATACTAATCTAGTTGTATAATACGCCTATTACTGTTATTTTTTATTTTTTGTATAAATTAATTATAAATTATTTTTACAATTGTTGAGATATTAGAGATGTTAATAATTGCACATATTTTAACTATTATTACTATAACCCCCATGATGGGCTGATAGATTATTTGTTGTGTTAAATTAACATTTAGGAAAGGCCCACAACTTGTTAGGTTGGGCCTTTTTTCGTTTTAGAGAGGTTTTGATGCGTGTTTTAAAATTTGGTGGTACTTCATTAGCGGATGCTGAACGTTTTATTAGAGTATCTGATATTGTTGTAAAGACCCATAGACAATCTCAAGTAGCACTAGTGTTGTCTGCACCTGCAAAAGTTACTAATTTATTGGTATCTTTAGTAAATGCTGCTATAAGTGGTGATTCTGGAAGAGAAATTTTAGGTCAAATTACTGATATATTTTCAGGTCTGATTGAAGGCATAAAAGCTAAGTACCCAACAATTGATACCGCATCTTTATATGACATAATGGAACAAGAGTTTTCCATTGTTCGTAAGCGTATTGAAGGAATTGTTTTATTAGGACAATGTCCTGATAATGTTCAGGCTTTTATTTTAAGTCGTGGTGAAAAGTTATCAGTTGCATGTATGGATGCATTATTAAAATGCAGAGGAGAAAAAGTAACTCGTTTATGTCCTGTTCATACATTAAAAACAGAGGGTGGTTATTTAGAATCAACTGTAAATATCGATTTATCTCGTGAGTTATTTTCTCAGAAGAAAGTCGATGACCATACAATATATTTGATGATGGGATTTACAGGTGGAAATAGTCAAGGCGAGTTAGTGTTATTAGGTCGCAATGGTTCCGATTACTCAGCAGCATGTTTATCTGCATGTGTAAATGCTGAATGTTGTGAAATTTGGACTGATGTTGATGGGGTATATAGTTGTGATCCTAGAATAGTTCCAGATGCTTTACTATTAAAGAGAATGAGTTATAAGGAAGCAATGGAGTTATCATACTTTGGTGCAAAAGTTTTACATCCTAGAACTATAGCTCCTATAGCACAATTTCATATACCATGTTTAATAAAGAACAGTTTAAATCCTGATGGAGAAGGTACATTAATAGCAGAAGAAGGTGATATTTCTGTTCCTATTAAAGGTATTTCAGATTTGAAAGATATATCTCTTGTTAATATCTGCGGACCTGGTATGAAGGGTATGGTAGGTATGGCAGGCCGAATCTTTAATTGTGTATCACGTGCAAAAGTTTCAATAGCATTGATTACTCAATCATCATCAGAATATAGTATATCATTCTGTATACATACTTCTGATTCAGAAATTGCTAAGAAAGCATTAGATGAAGAATTTGCTTTGGAATTAAAGGATGGTTTACTTGATGGCATTGACATGACAGATGGTAAAGCTATAATTTCAGTAATTGGTGACGGTATGCAAACAGCTAGAGGTATTGCAGCGAAATTTTTTAGCTCATTAGCTTTAGCAAATATTAATGTAAATGCTATTGCTCAAGGTTCATCAGAACGTTCTATATCTGCAGTAGTATCTAAGAATAAGGTAAACGAAGCTATCAAGATTTGTCATCAAAACTTCTTTAGTTCATTGCAGTTTATAGACGTTTTATTGATTGGTATCGGTGGTGTTGGTGGTGCATTAATAGAACAAATCAGAAGACAACAACGTGTACTGGCTCAAAAAAGTGGTGTGGCTATTAGAGTAGTTGGTTTGTGTAATTCAAAGCATATGATTTTAGATGCAGATGGTATAGATTTACATTCTGATTATAAAGATGCTTTGAATAATTCAGATAAATCATTTAGTTTAGATTTAGCAAAGAAGTTTATTACAGATAGTCATTTAATTAATCCAGTTATTGTAGATTGCACATCGGATGAGAAAATTTCAAGTCAATATGTAGAATTCTTATCATCAGGTTTTCATGTAGTTACACCAAATAAAAAAGCAAATACTAGCACAATGGATTACTATCGTGCTTTACGAAAAGCAGCTCAATTACGTCGACGTAAGTTCTTATATGAAACTAACGTTGGTGCAGGCTTACCTGTAATTGAAAATCTTCAAAACTTATTAGCTGCAGGTGATAGCTTAAAGGAATTTGCGGGTATTTTATCAGGTTCACTATCTTATATTTTTGGTAAATTAGATGAAGGTATGAGCTTTAGTGAAGCAACTTTAACAGCCAAGGCTAAGGGATTTACAGAACCAGATCCTAGAGATGACTTAAGTGGTATGGATGTGGCTCGTAAGATTTTAATTCTTGCCCGTGAAGTTGGTATGGATTTAGATTTGAGTGATATTGATGTTGAAATGGCATTACCACCAGGATTTGATGCAACAGGAACTACTGAAGAATTTTTAGCTCGTTTACCTCAAGCCGATGAATACTTTAAAAAAACTATTGCTAAAATGAAGACAGAAGGTAAAGTATTAAGATATGTCGGTTCGATAGTTGATGGTAAATGTAAAGTAGCAATTAAGGCTGTTTCGGAAGATGATCCTTTATATAAAGTTAAAGATGGTGAAAATGCCTTAGCATTCTTATCAGATTATTATCAGCCAATACCTTTAGTGTTAAGAGGTTATGGTGCAGGTACACAAGTTACTGCTGCTGGTGTATTTGCTGATATTTTACGTACATTAAACTGGAAGAGAGAGGTTTAACTTATAATGGCAATACGAGCTTTTGCTCCTGCATCAATTGGTAATGTGAGTGTGGGTTTTGATATACTTGGCGCTGCTTTAAAGCCAATTGATGGTCAAATATTAGGTGATGTCGTAGAGATTTACGATAGTAATGAAGAATATGAATTTGAAATGCAAGGATGGTTTGCTGGTAAACTTCCTCAAGACCCAAAAAAGAATATTTGCTATGATGCATATTTAGGTTTTAAGGAATTTATGAATTCTAAAAATCTTAATGTAAAACCTTTAAAATTAGTACTTTATAAGAATTTACCCATCGGTTCAGGTTTAGGCTCTAGTGCAGCTTCAATCGTAGCAGCTGTTGCAGCTTTAAATGCCTTTCATGATAATCCAATGTCAAAAGATGAAGCATTGCTTTTAATGGGTAAGTTAGAAGGAAAAATCTCTAAGTCAATTCACTTTGACAATGCTGCACCTTGTTATTTAGGCGGTATTCAGTTAATGATTGAAGAATTGGATATTATAAGTGAAACAATACCAACATTTAGTGATTGGTATTGGGTTTCATGTTACCCTGGTATTCAGGTAAGTACAGCAGAAGCTCGTTCTATTTTACCTACTGAATATCCTCGTAGCACTTGTTTAACTTTTGGTAGACAAATAGCAACATTTATTCATGCGTCTCATACTGGTAATAGTGAATTGGCAGCTACTGTATTAAAAGATGTATTAGCTGAACCTTATCGCCAAAAGTTAATACCAGGTTTTTGCGAAGTTAGAGAATATGCATCAACCTTAGGTGCTTTGGCAACAGGTATTTCAGGCTCAGGTCCTTCAATATTTGTAGTGATGAAAGATCTTGATAAAGCACAACAAATGCAAGATTGGTTAAAAGCTAATTTTATACAAAATGATGATGGATTCTGTAACATATGTAAGATTGATACAGATGGTACAGTAGTAGAAAAAATTTAAATAGTTATACCCTATATATAAACGTATATAGGGTAGTTTGTTTTCTAGTATAGAGGATTATATGCGTTTATATAATATCAAGCATAATGAAGAACAAGTATCTTATGCTCAAGCTGTAAAGCAGGGCTTAGGTAAAGATCAGGGGTTGTTTTTTCCAGAAAAGATTTCAGAAATAGATGATATCGATTCATTATTAGATATGCCTTTTGTGGATCGTTCTGCAAAAATTCTAGGTCATTTAATTGGTGACGAATTACCTAATTTACCTGAATTAGTAAAAAAAGCATTTGCTTTTGGTGCTCCATTAAAGAAAGTTGATGATAATAATTACGCATTAGAATTATTTCATGGTCCTACACTAGCTTTTAAAGATTTTGGTGGAAGATTTATGGCTCAGTGCTTAGGTGCTTTATCTGATGGTAAAAAGATTACAATATTAACTGCAACTAGTGGCGATACAGGCGCAGCAGTTGCTCATGCATTCTATAAATTACCAGGTATTGATGTTGTAATTTTATATCCAAAGGGTAAGATAAGTAATTTGCAAGAAAAGTTATTTTGTACCTTAGGAGAAAACATCAGAACTGTAGCTGTAAATGCTGCATTTGATGATTGTCAAGCATTAGTAAAAGCAGCTTTTGATGATGAAGAGCTAAAGCAGGCTATTGGTTTAAATAGTGCAAATTCTATTAATATTAGTCGTTTATTAGCACAAGTTTGTTATTATTTTGAAGCTATTGCTCAATTACCAAAAGATAAGAGAACTAATGTTGTTATTTCTGTTCCAAGTGGTAATTTTGGGGATATAACAGCAGGTTTGATAGCTAAGGCTTTAGGTTTAAAGGTTAAGAAATTTGTTGTTGCAACAAATGATAATGATACTGTACCACGTTACTTGTCTTCAGGTAATTGGGATCCGCATGCAACAGTAGCTACTCTGTCAAATGCTATGGATGTATCAAAGCCAAATAATTGGCCTCGTGTAGAAGAATTATTTAAAGTTAAAGGGTGGAGTTTATCAGAACTTGGTTATGGTAAATTATCAGATGCTGAAACAATGGATGCAATGAAAGAAACTAAAGCAAAAGGTTATATAACTGAACCACATGGGGCAATAGCTTATAAAATTTTACAAAGTAATTTAGAACCAGGTGATACAGGTATTTTCTTATGTACAGCACATCCTGCTAAGTTTAAAGAAAATGTTGACCGTATTTTAGGTATTGATTTACCTTTACCTGAAGAGTTAGCAAGTAGAGCAGAACTTCCATTGCTTTCTGATGAAATGGAACCAGATTTTTCTAAATTACGTAGTTATTTGTTAAATAAATAGTTGTTTTAAAAAAGATCTAAACTTGATCGGAATTTCTTTCTGATCAAGTTTTTTATTTTATTAAGTTCTTTATATTATTATTTCAATAAAAAGTTGTCAAAATCATTGTATGATTATGGATTGATGATATTTAATATAAGAAAATTTTTATAAGGATATGCAATTATAAAAAATCCTGAACAAGTTATATTCTTGTTAAGGATTTTTTAAATTAATTTTTAGTTACGTTCTTTCTTCAAATATTCGAAGAATTCTACATTTGTTTTTGTTCTTGCCATACGATCAATTAAAAATTCTGTACCACTTTCGTTTTCAGTATTTTCATCAAATTTTGACATGAATTTGCGGATAATCCACATAGTTTGAAGTTCTTCAGGTGTGGTAATTAGTTCATCATGACGAGTACTTGAACGTTCAATACTGATAGCAGGGAATACTCGTCTTTCGGCTAAAGCACGAACCAACTGTAATTCCATATTACCTGTTCCTTTAAATTCTTCGTAGATTACATCATCCATTTTAGAACCTGTTTCTACTAATGCAGTACCAATAATAGTTAATGAACCGCCTTCTTCTATATTTCGAGCAGCACCGAATAAACTTTTTGGTCCTTGTAAAGCGTTTGCGTCAAGACCACCAGTTAATACTTTTCCAGATGATGGTATTACAGTATTGTAAGCACGTGCCAATCTTGTAATAGAATCTAGTAAAATTACAACATCACGTTTGTGCTCAACTAATCTCTTAGCTTTTTCAATAACCATTTGAGCTACTTGAATATGACGTTGTGGTGCTTCATCAAATGTTGATGCTACAACTTCACCATGAACCAAACGTTGCATTTCAGTAACTTCTTCAGGTCGTTCATCTATTAATAATACAATTAATGTGCATTCAGGATGGTTTGCATGAATACTTGAAGCAAGATTTTGTAAAAGCATGGTTTTACCAGCTTTAGGTGGAGCAACTATAAGTCCACGTTGACCTTTGCCTATAGGAGATAAAAGGTCAATAATACGAGCTGTGATATCTTCAGTACTTCCATTACCTCTTTCTAAACGAATACGTTCATCTGGATGTAGAGGAGTTAAATTTTCAAAAAGAATCTTGTGTTTATTTATAGAAGGGTCTTCAAAGTTTATTGTATCAACTTTAAGTAAAGCAAAATATTTTTCATTATCTGTTTTTGGAGGTCTTATTTTGCCATAAATAGTATCTCCAGTTCTTAGATTTAATTTACGTATTTGGTTTTGGGATACGTAAATGTCATCTGGTCCTGGTAAATAAGAGCAGTCAGGACTTCGTAAAAAACCATAACCATCTGGTAGTATTTGTAGCACGCCTTCGCTATAGATATCTTCTCCATTTTTGGATAGGACTTTGAGAATATTATAGATAATGTCTTTTCTAGCTTGACGACCGATGCCTTCTAGGCCAAGTTCTTCTCCTTTTGCAACAAGCTCAGGAGTTTGCATTTGTTTTAAGTCTGATAGATTCATAAATTAGATCGAATGTAAAAAAAATAAATAATCGTATTTGTTACTCACTATTAATATAATAATATTAACAATAGCATTGGTTACATGCAGTACACTCGAAATCGAATGATTAAAGATTATTAACACTATTATCTAAATAATGGTAAAAACGACAATAAAAAAGATTATTGATAGGATATAGAGATTCCTACTCTCAATGTGTTGCAATTTATCATTATTATTTCTTTTTGTCAATAATCTTCTAAAATTTAATGTTTGTATATACGGTTAATAAAAAATTTTACTATTTGATAAAATTTTTTTGTGTTTAGACAAGAAATATTTCATGTCATACGATCAATTACTTTCTAGTTTGATTCTTTTGGAAGTAACTAATAAAGAATTATGGAATTATTTCCCAAGCTACCCTAAGAAAAATATAGCATAAATAAAAAAATACTTACTTTTTGGGACTAATGTTATCTTGAAATAGACAAGGAAGATGATTTAAAAAGAAAAGTACTAAGTAAAGAAAATTAACCTTTACCTTTTTTTACGCAAGAAAAATTCAAGTAACATTTTCAGTTTTGGGATTGACTTGCGAAGAGTTTTATAAAATTTTTTTTGTGATGAAGAGTAAAAACAAAGAAGACTATATAACAATTATTGATTTAATTAAAACATTTATTAACAACGGATAATAAATAATATTTAGTATATAATAAAATATGCTAGTTGTTTGATATGTTCTTACTGTTATGAAAAATTGGTGAATGAATATATATATAGGAATTAGCAATTTTGCACCTACAGCGTTAGGTGTTAATGTATATAAACAGACATGTGGATATTATAATGCAACAGATAGGAAAAAATAGGATAATTTATGCCTAAATTTAGTTTTGTGAGTTTGAACAATTACAAGAGTTGTTAATAAAAATAGTCTAGTAACTTATTGAACTTATAGCGTATATTGTTTAAATAATCGTATATAATAGTACGATATTTGATATATAGTGACAAAAAAGATAAGGAGTAAAATAATGATTGGTTTATTAAGAGGTGTGTTATTAGAAAAAAATCCACCTGAAATATTATTAGAAGTAAATAATATTGGTTATGAAGTTTCTATGCCTATGTCTTCTTTTTATAATTTACCAGAAGTTGGTTGTGAAACAATAATTTATACATGTTTTATTGTTAGAGAGGATGCACAGTTACTTTTTGGTTTTACATCAAAAGAAGCTAAATTTTTATTTAAAGAGTTAATAAAAGTTAATGGTATTGGCCCAAAAATGGCACTTGCTGTTTTATCAACTTTATCGCCTGAAGAATTTGTTGCAGCAGTTAAAAAAGAAAATATAGGATCTATTGTAAAAGTACCTGGTATTGGAAAGAAGACAGCAGAAAGATTACTTATTGAAATTAAGGATAAAATTTTAAATTGGAATTTTGTTGTTCCAAATAATAATGATAAACAACAAACTAATAATATAATAAATACAACAGATATTGATAATAATTCAAAATCTGTTGTAATGGATATTGAAGTTGAAGATCAGGCAATAAATGGTTTAATAGCTTTAGGTTATAAACCACAACAAGCTAGCTTATATGTTCATAAGTATTATAAAGAAGGTATGAAGGTTGAAGATATAATCAAAGAAGCTTTAAAAAGTATGTAAATAGGGAGATAAATAAATATGATTGAGGCTGATAGAATAATTAGTAGTGAAAGCAAAGGGTTAAAAGAAGAAACTGTAGATAGAGCAATTCGTCCAAAAAGATTAGTTGATTATGTTGGTCAGCAAGATGTTAGAGAGCAGTTGATGATAGCTATAAGTGCAGCTAAAAAACGTCAAGAAGCGCTAGATCATACACTTATATTTGGACCTCCTGGTTTAGGAAAGACAACAATAGCTAGTATTATAGCTAATGAAATGGGAGTTAAATTTGTATCAACTTCTGGTCCTGTATTAGAAAAAAAAGCAGATTTAGCTGCATTGTTAACAAAACTTGAACCTAATGATGTTTTATTTATTGATGAAATACATCGTCTAAATCCGATAATTGAAGAGTTTTTATATCCTGCAATGGAAGATTATACTATTGATATTATGGTTGGCGAAGGTCCTAGTGCAAGTTCTATAAAAATAAATATAGCTCCATTTACTCTTATTGGAGCAACAACAAAAGCAGGTTCTTTAACTTCTCCGCTTTATGATCGTTTTGGTATTGTACAACGTTTGAATTACTATAATGTGGATGATTTGACATCTATAGTTAATAGATCAGCAAAAATGTTGAACCTAGATATAAAACAAGAAGGAGCTAGGGCTATTGCTTGTAGAAGCAGAGGGACTCCGAGAATTGCAAATCGTTTATTACGCAGAGTTAGAGATTATGCGGATGTTAAAAACTCAGGTATTATTACAGAAGATATAGCTGAACGTTCCTTGGAGATGCTTCATATTGATGAACGCGGTTTTGATGATATTGATCGTAAGTATTTACTAGCTATAATTGATAAATTTTCAGGTGGTCCAGTTGGAGTTGATACTTTGGCTGCAATTTTAGGAGAGGATAGAGAAACTATTGAAGATGTTTTAGAACCTTATTTAATGCAAGAAGGTTTTATACAAAGAACGCCAAGAGGAAGAATGGTAACTTCAGTATCTTATGAGTATTTTGGTTTAGAAATTCCTAATGAGGATTAATAACATATTATTGTATAATATCGAACAATTTTTAAAATGGCATGGGGTAAAATAATGGAATCTGCAACTTTTAAGTTTCCAATTAGAATTTATTACGAAGACACCGATGCTGGTGGAGTAGTATATAATGCGAATTATGTAAAATTTTTAGAAAGAGCAAGAACCGAATGGTTGAGAGCTAAAAATTGTGAGCAACATGAACTACTAGATGATGGTATAGGCTTTGTTGTTGTAAGCATAAATATGAATTTTAAAAGAGCTGCTAGATTAGACGATGAGCTATTTGTTTGTTGCGAAATTGCATCTGCTAGAAATGTTTCTGTTGATTTTAAACAAAAAATAATTGATAAAGATGGAAATGTTTATGTTGATGCTATGGTTAAAGTGGCTTGTGTAGATTTGAAAAAAATGGCTCCTCGTCCATTCCCAGAAAAGTTTAAAGAGGTATTTATAAAATGATAACAGAAGAAGTTTCAACTGTAAGCAGTAAAGTCCTAGGACAGGCTCAAAATGCTGATTTATCCATTACCCAGCTTATTATAGATGCTAGTCCTTTAGTACAAGGAGTAATGTTGTTCTTGTTATTATTAAGTATTGTAAGTTGGACATTGATAATTCAACGTGGTAGATATTTATCATCATGTAAAAGAAAAGCATTGAGATTTGAAGATGAATTTTGGGGAAATATAGATCTAAACCAGTTATACCAAAATTGTAAAAGTAAAAAAGATCTTTCAGGTATGGAAAAGATTTTTACACAGGGTTTTACAGAGTTTGCAAGATTGCATAAACAAGGTGTAAAAAACAAAGATACTCTTTTAGATGGTACGTACAGAGCAATGAAAGTTACTTGTGCACGTGAAATTGAAGAACTAGAAAATCATCTTCCGACACTAGCAACAATTGGTTCAATAAGCCCTTATATTGGATTGTTCGGTACAGTATGGGGTATTATGAGTGCATTTATAGCTTTATCTGCTGTAAAAAATGCTACTTTAGCTATGGTAGCACCTCCTATTGCAGAAGCATTAATTGCGACAGCAATGGGGTTGTTTGCAGCTATTCCTGCGGTAATGTTTTATAATCGTTATGCCACAAAAGTTGAAAAATTAGAAAATCAATATTTGAACTTTATTGATGAATTTTCGACTATATTAAATAGAAATACGGCTGCTAATAATCAAAATAATTAAATTTTAAAAAGGATTTAATTAAATTATGAGAAGAACAAGAGGAAAAAATCGTCCTGTTGCTGAAATTAATGTGGTTCCATACATTGATGTTATGATGGTTTTGTTAGTGATTTTTATTGCTACAGCACCAGTTGTTATGCAAGGGGTAACAGTTGATTTACCACAGGCTGAGTCTAAATCAATGAGTGATGAGCAACAAGTTCCTATAATTTGCACGGTGGATGCTGCTGGGCAATTGTTTCTTGATTTAGGAGGGGAGGAGGATTTTGCTGTGAGTAATTTAGAGATATTAACTCAGAAAGTTAAAGAATACTTAGTAATACATCCTAAAGCTCCTGTTGTAGTGCAAGGTGATGCAAAAGCATCTTATGATAGTGTAATACAATTAATGAATGCATTAAAGCTTGCAGGTGTTGAAAGTGTTGGTTTAGTTACTCAACCGATAAGTAAAAAATAGTAGAGTGAATTTTACGTGAAAATTAGTATTGTAACAGCTGCTGTTATTGCAATTATTCTACATGGTTTATTGCTATCTTTTTTGTTTTTGAATTTTGATATTTTTAATAAAGAACAAGAGAAAAAAACTCAACCAGTTCTTATTCATGCAACTGTTGTTGATCTAAATAAAATGCCTAATAGCCCTATAAACAGAAAAAAGGCAAAAGCGTTAGCTGAAGAAAAAAAACGACAGGCTGAAGAAGCAAGAAAAAAGGCAATTGCTGAAGAAAATCGTCGTAAAGAATTAGAGCGTATTGAAACTGAAAAAAAGATAGCTTTAGAAAAGAAAAAAGCAGAGGCTGAAAAGCAAAAAAAACTTGAAGAAGAGAAGAAAAAGAAAGAAGAGTTAGAAAAACAAAAGAAGCTTGAAGAAGAGAAGAAAAAGAAGGAAGAGTTAGAAAAACAAAAGAAGCTTGAAGAAGAGAAGAAAAAGAAGGAAGAGTTAGAAAAACAGAAGAAGCTTGAAGAAGAAAAAAAGAGAAAGCTTAAAGAAGCTGAAGATGATTTGTTTAGTGAATTAGATGAAAAAGAAAATGGAAATACAACAGATCCTAATGCTGCTAATAATAATCAAGCTGAAGCTATTAAATATGGTGTTGTTGTTCAGACTCTTATAAAGAGTAAATGGAAAATAGATACATCAATGAATGGGAAGAATGTAAAGGTATCAATTCAAGTTGGAGCACATGGTGAAATTACAAATCCTAGTTGTGTAGGTGATTCTAAAGTTTGCGAATCAGCTTTGAATGCAATAAAACTTATTGCAAAGTTACCACCACCACCTGATAATTGTAGTGATTGTAGAAAAATTAATTTAAACATGACAGCTCAAACCCAATAATATTTGAGCTAAGAGAAGAGGAGAGGCTAATGAAATATATATTGACTATTTTTGTGTCAATAATTGGTTTGCTATTGCAAACAGCTAATGCGGATTTGAATTTAGACATAGTTGGTGGTGTGGATGCCAGTAGAAAAATTGCAGTGGTTCCTTTTAGTGGTCAAAATTTAATTTCAGTTAATTATTCTGATTTAATAAGTAGAGATTTGGCATATTCAGGTATGTTTTTACCAATAAGTCCAAATTCTATAAAAAGTAGACCTTCAAAAATTCAGGAAATAAATGCTAGTGAGTTTTCAACAGATACAGAAGCAGTAGTTGTTGGATTTATTGAAAAATCTCCAACTAAGCTAGATTATTTAAATATTAGAGTTGAATTGGGTTTATTATCAGGAGGAAAAGTACTTCCTTTAAAAGTAATTAATGGTGAAGTTCCTATTGCAAAGTTAAGATTTTTTGCACATAATGTCTCTGATTTTATTTTTGAACAATTGACAAATATAAAAGGTTCATTTAGTACAAAGATAGCTTATGTTAGAACAAAGTTTGGAACAAAACACCCTTATGAATTATGCATAGCGGATTTTGATGGACACAATGAACAACGTTTATTGATATCTTCACAACCATTGATGAGTCCAAATTGGTCTAGTGATGGAAAATCTATAGTTTATGTTTCTTTTGAACATAGAAAAGCTGAAATTTACAGTATAGATATTAAAACAAAACAACGTAAATTGTTAACAAGCTTTAAGGGGTTAAACAGTAATCCTAAATGGTCACCAGACGGTTCAAGAATTGCGATGGTGTTATCAAAGGATGGTAATCCTGAAATATATGTTTTAAATATTTTAAACAAAACTATAAAAAGAATAACAAATAATTCAGCTATAGATACGGAACCTAGTTGGTCCTCAGATGGTAATACATTATATTTTGTGTCCGAACGTATGGGTAAAGCTCAAGTATTTAGTGTTAATATGAGCAACGGAAACATCCAGAGAGTGACAACAGAACCAACTAAAAATTTATCACCAATAGTTTTGCAAAATGGACAAGGCATTGTTATGATAAATCAAGGTGAAAAAGGTTTTAGTGTAGCACGAAAAGATTTTAACGGCGGTTTTTATATATTAACATCAGGTAGATTAGATGAATCACCAACGTTATCATCTAATGGAACTATGATTTTATATAGTTCAGTTGTAGCAGGTAAAAAGGTTTTATCGTTAGTATCAACAAATGGTAGATTCAAAAAATCTTTTGATTTAGGTAGTGGTGAAATATCATCTCCATCATGGTCAACAAAGTATTAAGTTAACTAGTTTGGGAAAAAGTATGTTTAAGAATATTTTATTTAATTGTATATTGTGTATTTTTTTGGCTTCATTAACAGCTTGTAGCACTACTGATGAACCTGCTAGTGCGATTGTTGAGGAAACTTCAGCAGATCCAATAACAAATGTTGAGGATGGAGTAATTATCGTTGGTGATGACTATATTTCTGAAAATGATAAATTACAGTTAACTGCGGAACAAAGAAGAAAATTAGAAGCATTAAAGCAAGATTCTATAATTTATTTTGGATATGATAGTGATGCTATTCCTAATGCTTACGTTGCATTATTACAAGCTCATGCTGAATTATTAAGAGAAGCTCCACAATTAAAAATTATAATAGAAGGTCATACTGACGAAAGAGGTACTCCAGAATATAATGTCGCGTTAGGAGATCGTAGATCTCGTTCAGTTGCTCGTTATTTATTACAATTAGGTGTAAGTGCAGAACAAATGTCAATTGTAAGTTATGGTGAAGAAAAACCATTAGTTGGCGAACATAATGAAGCTGCATGGTCTAAAAATCGTAGAGCAGTTATTACTTATTAATTTATATCTTTGAGTATGTGAAAATATAAAATTTTCACATACGTGTCAGTTTTAAATTAGCTATCCTATCTAAATGGTATCTTTGATAGGATAGCTAGGTATTTAAAATAAATTTAAGTTGACTAAAATATCATTTCACGAAAATTAGTTTACTACTGGCAGTTATAAAAACTCTTAACATGACATGAAATTACATTTATTCAAATATTTGTCCTGGATGTTTTAACTTATTTTTTGGTGGAAAATTTTTATCAAAATCCATGACTTTTGATTGATTTACGAAATAACCTTCAGGAGTTGAGTATTCACCTATTAAATTTGATAGGTATCCTAGAGTTAATTCTTTACACAAAAAGAATGATGAATCAGATTCTGGTGGTAGTACGCGATATCTGATACCATAATTACATGCATATACAAAGCCACTTTTTCTATAAAAGTTTATATTGCCTTCTATACATAATGCTCAGCATCCTAGTTTGTTAGCCTTTTCTATTGAATAATCTAGAAACATTTTTCCAAAACTATGATTTTGAAATTTAGGAGAAATTGAAATGGGGTCAAAAGTCATAATTGGAAGTTTGTACCATTATTACAAGTAATAAACGCTCTCATAAAGATAATTTGTCCAATAATTTCACCATTTAATTCCATTACAAAATTCAATTCAGGAACAAATGCTGGATCGTTACGAAGTTGATTAAGAACATAATGTTCTAAACAACCTGGCGGTATACATTCCAAAAACTTTCACGAACTAGGTTTTCAACAACTCTTTGTTCTTCTATTTTTTCTAAGAGAATTATACATTTACTCATTTTTTTTAATTCCAATTTGTATAATTTTATAGTTTTTTATAGATCCTAATTAGCGGTCATCTTCAATATCTTTTATGGGAATACGTTTTTCAATAGCTCGTTGTTCATCAAGTTCAAACATGCGTTGAATGATGCTCTCAAAAATTTCTTGCTTACTATTAAAGTGCCCATACAAAGCACCTTTAGTAATACCAAGTTTTTTAGCTATCATGCTAATTGATACAGCTTCAAAGCCTCTCTCAGCAAATAAATTGAGAGGTAATTAAAATATCATCTCTTGATGTTTTCATTCAAACCTCTAATTTATAGAAAAATATATAGAAATAACTAATATTTATATAAAAATATAGGATTCTTATATAAATATTTATAAATGATTGATTACATATAATGTATTGTAAACGATTGCTTATATTTTCAAGAAAATCTTTATTTAGATTAAAAACATATAATAAAAATAATTGGTAATAAAAAACATGGCTGGTGAGATACATTGGCACAAATGTAAGTTTATAGTATAATTAAATTGGATTATTATTTACAATCTTCTTGGTTTGTGATTATTTTTACACAGTTAGTTATTTTATTAACTAGATTGATTAAATTTGATTGTGGTTATATTGAGTAGAGTTAGTCTTGAATATTCCACAATAGTTGTGAAAAAAATAAATGAATACTGTATTCTGATTCGAGGTTGTATATGTTAAAGCTACAAAAGTTGTGTTGTTCAATTGCAATAGTTTGTACAGGGTTATTTGCGACATCTGTTTTTGCTGAAACTGAAATTGAAAAACTTCAAAAACAATTATCTGCACGTGATACAGCAATTTTGGATATGCAAAATCGTATAGATGCTCAAGAACAGACGTTAAGAGTTATGTCTGGTTCAATAGAAGAGTTGAATTTAAAAATTTCAAATTTAGAGAAGTTGTTAAATGATGTTCTGAAATCTAAAAATATAGAATCAATGAATCAAAATATAGTTAGTGCAAATAAAAATAACGAACAAGTATTATTGGAAAATACTGATATTATAGCTCCTGTTATGGAACAAAAAACTCAACAAGAACCTCCAAAAACAGTGGTTATAAAAAACGTTTCAAAAGAGCAGGAAGCGTATGATAAAGCTTATGAATTTGTTTCAAAAAATGACTTTGATAATGCAGTTGCTGAATTTAATAAATTTATAAAGAATTTTCCAAATTCTTCATTAATTCCTAATAGTTATTATTGGTTGGGGCAAATAGATTTAAAAAATAAGAACTATGAATCAGCAAAGCAAAATTTTTTAAATGTAACAAAATATAAAAATTCAAACAAAAGAGCTGATGCAATTTACAAACTAGGTCAGGTATCAGAATTTCAAAATAGTAAAGATAAAGCAAAGAAGTATTATTTACTAGTTATTAAGTCATATCCTAAATCAACTGAAGCTATGTTATCTCAAAAATCATTAGATGCGTTAAATAAGTAGTAAAATTCATGGATAATGCCATGATTGAAAATATTTATGTTTATGGTATTAGTTTCTGTAAAAAAGAATGTTCAGTTGTAGTAGAAAAAGTTAAGTAAAATAAGTAGAGCTTATATAGGTATTTTGTCTTTTTTATGTAATCTATTAAACTATTGAAATAAAAG
>JBJFGR010000146.1:0-29000 GCA_051892875.1 Succinivibrionaceae bacterium | reverse complement strand
TCAGTTTTTTTTTGATAAAAAGTAGATTTAGTTAGGATTTGCTAAAAAGTTTACGTGATCTTTGTCTTCTTTTAAAACTAAAAATTGAAAAAACATTTCAATTCTGTATTTTTGCAGTTGCAAAAAAAGGAATGTGAAAAGGTTTCTGCTACTACTTTATTAAAGAAATTTGAAAACATCGATAACTCTATTATAGATTCTTGGAAATTTGTTAAAACTTTAGGTATTTAAAGGTATCTTTACATCCTTATAAGAGTCATTCTTGGCGTTATCGAATATAGAAATTCCTCTTTCCAACAGAGGAGATAAAGGGATGAGAATTGTATAAATAAGGGCTCATAGGTGCATAGCTCTCAATTTCAACTCACAACTATGCACGAAGAGCCTTTATTTTAAATATTAATGTTTACCAACTAGCTCTTTAATTTTTTCGTGATTAAAATATGGAGCCGCATACATCTTTTTCACAAAACATTGCAATTCCTTTGGCATAGAGTTAATCCTATCATTAAATTTCTTTAAATCACTTTGAGTAACTGATGGATCATTTTCATGACCAGCTGCAATTAAAACTGATGGATATAATCTGTAGTGCTTATATATATATCTATCTATTTCTTTTGCTAATTCTTCAGGAGTTGCATAATCAGCCGTTAAAGGAGCACCTGCACTTAAATGAACACGCCCCTTATAACCTTTGATACCCCCAACTATACTTTCTATATCTTCAAATTGAGATTTTGTATATGTTCCATTTTTCTCTAATTCGTACAATTCTTTTGCTTTTGCTAGATCACCTGGGTCATACTCATAAGTAATTGAGATAGGAACTATATTTAATGTTTTTACATATTCTGAAAAAGTCATTCCAGATTTTTTACCATATATATAAAACATCTTTAATATTGCAATTTCTGTTGCATCATTTCCGTCTTTTGCTCGACCTTCACGCTGAGCAATCCAAACATTATGCTTCTCTTTAATTGATAATCCTATATACTCACTTAATTTTGAGAAAGCTTTTAATTTTGCTTTCGGAGATGTTAATGAACGATGAACAATAAAACTCTTATTAAGTTTCATTAAATCTGTAGCTACAGGCATTCTCAATAAATTATCACCAATAGCAATCTTAACAGTATCTAAATTATTAGCATAACAAGCCATATCTACAAATGCAGGATCTAATGATATATCTCTATGATTAGATATAAATAAATAACCTTTATTGGGATCTAACTTATCAAATCCTGTACAAGTAAAACCGTCTGTCGTATCTCTTATAATTCCTTCCATAAATTTAGCCACAAAAGATTGTACTTGAACAATAGTTTTAACTTTTGAAAACTTTCTCTTTAGAGAATGTCTTATAAGAGGTTTAACAATAGGTAATAAAAATGATGGTAATTTCTTGAACATATATCTTGAAATACCTGAAATTAATTCATCATTATTCAAAATACTTTGAATAGCATTTGGAACTTCAGAATCCTTATAGTGACGAATGTCATCAAATATAGAACTTTCTGTAGTAATTACCTCTACTACATTTTCACTATCATTTTTTTCGACAACAGACATAAAAAAACCTTAATAAAATACTGTATTAATTAATCAAGAGAAACAAAATCATTAAAACTTTAAAAAATACATATTATTTTTGCAGTTATCTATCAAGCAAAACGTAAAAAATAATACCATGTCATATTTCTTTAGTGATCTATTTCACAGCTATTTGAAACACTGTTAAAATGTAACAAGTTAATAATGCAATTTTATCAAATTTTGAGTATTATTTCACATAACAACTTAAGAATTTCCAATATTTACATTAAAATCAAGAATAATATATTTTATTATGATATTGGATACTATAAGATAAGATAAGATAATATAATTTAAAATTTAATTTAGGCAAGGATATACTAATGTTTATCGGTAAAGTTCAATCAGATCCAACACAGGAATGGTTTTTGTCACATTGCCATATCCACAAATACCCTGCAAAGAGTACATTAATACACTCTGGAGAAAAAGCAGAAACTCTATACTACATTGTTAAGGGGTCAGTGGCAGTATTAATAAAAGACGAAGATGGAAAAGAAATGATCTTGTCATATTTAAATCAAGGTGATTTCATTGGTGAATTAGGCTTATTTGACAAAAGTGAAAATCCTATTCGTACTGCTTGGGTAAGAGCAAAAGGTGCGTGTGAAATTGCAGAAATTTCTTATAAGAAATTCCGTCAATTAATTCAAGTAAATCCTGAAATTCTAATGAGATTAAGTACTCAAATGGCTCGTAGATTATCTACCACAAGTGGTAAAGTTGGTAATTTAGCGTTCCTAGATGTTCAAGGACGTATAGCGAGCACTCTGTTCAACTTAGCTCACCAACCTGATGCAATGACCCATCCTGATGGTATGCAAATCAAAATTACTAGACAGGAAATAGGTCAAATAGTTGGTTGTTCTCGTGAAACTGTTGGTAGAATACTTAAAATGCTAGAAGAACAGAATATGATTAGTGCACATGGCAAAACTATTGTTGTATACAATACACGCTAATTTGCACTAAAACATTCCTAGTTTTTAGCAATCCTAGTCATTAGACTAGGATTTTTTAAATTAAAAACTATATTTCATGGATAATAATATATGGTAGAACACATCTATTCTCTTATCGGTCCCATAGGTTGTATCATTGTTTTTCTTGCTTTCATCGGTCTATATCTAGCAATATTTTCAGTAATTTATTCTAAATTAATCTGGATTCAATATAGTTCTCTAAAAAATAAAAAATCTATAGCTGAATTTAGACACATAATATCTCTGTATAAAAATAACAATCCTTTACTAAAAACTCTAAATAAAGCTTTAGAAAATTTTAATAATAAAAATATTAAAGAACAAAAAACTGAATTAAATTACTTATTTTATAATAACTTTTATTTTTTAATAACTAGAAATTCAATCATAAAAACTATTGCAGTTATCTCCCCTCTTCTAGGACTATTAGGAACCGTTGTTGGTATTCTTCAAGTATTCATAAATATATCAAATGTATCTCAAATTGAACCTCAATTATTGGCAAATGGTATTTGGCAAGCCTTAATAACCACTGTTTTAGGTATTATTGTTGCTGTTCCTCTAATAGTTTCACATCAAATAAATAACAATAGTATAAAAAAATTTCATATAGAAATAACAGGTATATCAAATAGGATTTAAAAAATATGCCCAAAAATGAAATAGCAAACAATGATGACGATTTTATTACTGATGAAGATATTCACATAGAGTTAACCCCTTTAATAGATGTTATATTTATGTTAATAATTTTTTTCATATTAACAACATCTTTTATTGTACCTTCTTTAAATATTGATCTCCCAAATTCAGAATCTGCATTAGCTCAAAAATCTGAAAAGACTATTGATATATCTATCTCTAAAGATGGCCTATATTTCTATAAAAATAATCAAATAACCATTTCTGAAATAAATATCTTACTTAAAAATAATGAAGATAAGCTAAATATTTTTCCAGATAAACAAGCTCCAATTGAAAAACTAATAAATCTTATTGATCTTGCCCAAAAATATAAGAATGGACATTTTATAATCAGTACAAATCATGCAAATCAGGCAAATAATGAATAATAAAACGTACTTATTATCACACCTTATTACCGCTATTATTACTATTATAATAATAGCTTTCTGCTATTTTATTATATTGTTATTTACTATTAACAACTCTAAAAATTCCAATAAAACATCATCTCATAACAAAATTTCAGTTGTAGTCGATAATATTATTTACCAACCTTCTAAAACAAAAATCCCGCAAACTATTCCTCAATCAAAATCTTTATCTCAACAATCAACTAAAGAAATTGTAAAAACGGCCTCCCAAAATAGAGCTAAAAATTCCACTAAAAAAGTAAATTCAAAAAAAAATAAAGAATCTAACACAACACTAAAAAAAAATGAATCTACAACATCTACCTTAAAATCTACAACATCAGCTTTACCAAAATCAAATGAATTAAAAGATGCTGATCAAAAATTACTCATAACCCAGCTGTTAAATAAAATTAAATCAATTCTTGTTTATCCCGCAAAAGCTCAACGTATGGAAATTACGGGAACTGTTTATATTCAAATAAATATTGATAAAAATGGAAATATAATAAGTTATAAACTTGATAAAAGTTCAGGAAGTAGTATTTTAGATAATGCAGCTATAGATACTGTAAAAAAAATCTTGGCAACAAAACTAAATACAACACATGAAGTACTGCTTATTTTACCAATAAGGTATCAGTTAGAATAATCGATTAAAAAAAGTTAGGGTTTTCCCTAACTTTATCTATAAATAATACATTTCAAAATATTTGTTATCTAACTATTATCTTTAGTTTATGAAATCAACTACTTTAAAACCTCTGCCAAAGCTTTGTCTAATATTGCAAAACCTTGTCTAATTTCTTCTTCTGTTATGTTCAATGCAGGAACTGTTCTTAAAACATTATGACCAGCAGTTAAAATAAATAACCCCTGTTTTAAACATTCATCCTTAATCTTATACAATAATGTTTCGTCTTTTAGTTCAGCACCGATCATTAATCCTAATCCCCTTATATCTTTGAAACAATTATATTTTTTTTGCAAATCACTATAAAGGGATTTAAATAAAACTTCTTTTTCTCGTACCGCTTTCAACACTTCTGGTTTATTTACCAATTCAAAAGACTTACACCCTATTGCTGTAGCCATTGGGTTTGATCCAAAAGTAGTCCCATGAACACCTGGTTTAAAAACAGAAGCAACTTCATTCTTTGCTAAAATTGCACCTATTGGATAACCAGCTCCAAGTCCTTTGGCAGAAGTTAAAATATCAGGAGTTACCCCGTAATACTGATATGTATATAAATACCCTGTTCTTCCGAAACCTGTTTGAACTTCATCAAATATTAGTAAGGCATTAAATTCATCACATAATTTACGTGCTGTTTCAATAAACTCTTTAGTAGCTGGTACAATACCACCTTCACCTTGAATAGGTTCCATCATTACAGCACAGGTCTTATTGGATATCTGCTTCTTTAATGCTTCTATATCATTAAATGGTAAATGGGTAATTTCACCAGGTAAAGGACCAAAACCTTCACTATACTTTGGTTGACCACCTACTGTTACACTAAACAAAGTTCTCCCATGAAAAGCATTATTAAATGATATGATTTCATCCTTTTCTGGACCAAATTTTTCATAAGCATAACGACGAGCTAACTTCAAAGCACCTTCATTAGCTTCACCACCACTATTTGCAAAAAAAACTTTATCAGCAAAAGTATTTTCTACTAGATTCTTAGCTAATCGTATAGCAGGTTCTGTAGTCATATAGTTAGAAATATGCCATAACTTGTTTGACTGCTCTTGCATAGTTGATACTAATTCAGGATGACAATGTCCCATAACATTTACAGCTATACCACCTGCGAAGTCTATATATTCCTTACCATCTTGATCCCAAAATCTTGACCCCTTTCCCTTTACAGGTATAAAAGGTGCTGGATTATATACTCCCATCAAATACTTATCAAAATCTTCCCTTGTTATACTACTCATATTTATAATCCTTATTAAAAATTATAAAAACATATATTATTGCAATATTTACTATTATTCAAGCTTTAACTTTTCTAATTCTTTTAACTCTTGTTCTAGTTGCTTTATTCTATTTCCCGGCAACAATGCAAATTTTGCTAAACAGTAATAAAATAACGGCACCATAACTAATGTTATAATTGTTGATACAAACATTCCATAAAAAATTACAGATCCTAAAGACTCACGACTTTCATAACCTGAACCTGTAGCAAACAACAACGGTAAAGCGCCAATAATCGCTGTAATTGATGTCATTAATATAGGTCGTAATCTACGAACTGAAGATTTAATAATAGCATCTACCATATTATAACCACGTATTCGTAACTGATTTGTAAACTCAACAATTAAAATACCATTTTTTGTAGCCATACCAATTAATAATAATAATCCTATTTGGCTATATATATTTATCGATTGTTCTGTTAAAAACAATCCTAATAAACCACCAAATATTGCTAAAGGTATTGTTACCATTACTATTATAGGATACACAAAACTCTCAAATTGAGCAGCTAACACCAAAAACGTTATAAGAATTGCTAAACTCATAACCATTGCTAAATCATTTTCACTTTCTCTAAAATTTTTAGATTCACCACTCAGTGAAACTGACATATCAGATGTTAGATTTTTTTCAGACCATTTATCCATCCAAATTAAAGCTTCACCTAAACTTATATTAGGAGCAGGAGTCGCAGAAATAGTTATTGCTTTTCTTCTCTCAAAATGTGGTAATTTTTTAGCTTTAGCCACTAGTGAAAAATCAGCAATACTACCTAAATCCACCATTGTTCCATCATGTGCTCTAATACCTATAGATCTAATCTGATTTAATTCTGTAAATTTATTATCATCAGCTTTAAGATATACATCATATTCTTCTCCTTTATCTTCAAATGAAGTATAGGATGTTCCCCCTAAATATGTTTTTAACGCTTTAGAAATATCTGTTAATGAAACACCTAACCAAGAGGCTTTTTCTGCATTAATAGTAACCTCTATTTCAGGAGTATTTTCTGAATAATTTGTATCAGCATTTACTATAATTCCTTCTTCTGTTGCTTTTTTAACTAAAGATAAAGCTTTTTGATTTAAACTTTTATAATCCCCACCTTTCAAAATATAACGTATAGGAGATTTTGAAGAACCTTTAAAACCAGGTTCATAAACAAATATCTTTAAATCAGGAATATTCATTAATTCTTTTTTCAATTCATTAACAAATTCTAAAGAGTTTATATTTCTTTCACCCCAATCAACCAACTGTAACACCACAAATCCTGTTTGGTCATTTCCTTTACCAAGCGAAGGTGTACTAAAACTTATAGATTTAACTATTTTCTTATCAATGTAAGGTAATAATTTTTCTTCTATAGTTAACATATTTCGTTTCATTCTATGTATGCTTGTCCCTTCTTGACCAACAGCATAAACATACACCACTCCCCGGTCTTCATGAGGTACAAATTGATGAGGTATATCTTTGTATAAAACGTATATTCCTAATATTAAAGCCAATACAATAGCAGGTAAAATAAATAAATTTTTTAATAAAATTTTTAGTAATTTTTCATAATTATTTTCAAATAATTTCCAAATAATACTGAACAGTGAACCAAATTTTTGAATTAATCTATTTTGTTTAAAAGACTTTTTGTCTTTTAAAATAATACTTGATAAAGCTGGTGATAACGTTAGCGCAATAATACTTGATGAAAATACCGCGAGCGAAAGTAATACTGCAAACTCCACAAACAATGCACCCGTATTTCCCTGCATAAAAGTTATTGGCATAAAAATCATAATTAATACTACTGTTGTCGCAATTATCGCAAAACCTACTTCTTTTGCACCTTGCCAACAAGCTGCCAATATTCCGTAATCCCTTTTTATATAAAAAGAAATATTTTCGACCATCACAATAGCGTCATCAACTACCAACCCAATAGCTAATATTAAACTTAGCAATGTTATTAAATTTATTGAAAAACCTAAAATATATGCTCCAATAAATGAAGAAATTATCGAAATAGGAACAGTAACTGATGGAATTAATGTTGTGCGCCAGGAGCCTATAAAAAAATATAAAACAATAATTACTAATATAGACGTTATCAACAAAGTTTCATATACTTCATTTATAGAATTTTTTATATAAATAGTGCTATCAAAGTCAACTGCTAAATTAATACCTTCTTGAATTGTTGGCTGAATTTTTTTTATCTGCTCTTGAACTAATCTAGAAACTTCTAGTGGGTTTGCTGTACTTTGAGGTATGATACCAATACCTATACTTGAAACACCATTTCTATGATAAACACTTTCTGCATTTTTTGCTCTAATTTCAACTTTTGCAACATCTCTTAATCTAATAAGATTTCCAGTATCTGAATGTTTAATAGGTAATTGTAAAAAGCTTTTTTCATTAATATATATTCTCTTTATTTCAACAGGGAAATACATATCATTATCACGCATTTCTCCACTTGGTAACTCCACATTTTCATATCCAATAGCAGTTATAACATCCCCTACAGTTATACCTAAAGACATCATTTTTGTTGGATTTAGATGGACATACATTACCTTATCTTGCGCCCCAACCAATTGAATTTGAGACACACCATCTATAAGATTAATATTTTTTAATATATAGCGATTTACATAATCAGATAAACCTACTCTATCAACAATATTACTAGATAAATTCAACCAAAGAACAACTTCACCTTCTCCGTTATCTCTTGTAACTATCGGTTCATCAACATCTTTAGGTAATTTTTTTCGGGCTCTTGATACTGAATCTCTTACATCTGATATAGCTTCAAGCATATCGATATTTTTTTCAAACTCTATACTTACCCATGATTTCCCATTTCGACTTGTCGAGATAATTGTTTTAACACCAGCTATCCCTGATAACTCATCCTCAATAACTTTAGTTATTTTACTTTCAGTAATTTCCGGAGTTGCACCAGCATATGTAGTTGATATTGATACAGATGGAAAATCTGTATTTGGTAACTCTCTAACAGGTAATCTGTAAAAACAAATAATACCAAATACTAAAAGCAATACGCTAAATACTATCGCAAAAATCGGTCTGCGAATTGAAATCTCACTTAATATCACAATAGTGAGTCCTTTGAAACTTTTTCTTTCTTCTTTAATGGCATTACATTATCATCAAGCTCAAATAATGATTCATTTTGAATAACTTCAACTTCATCTCCATCTTTGATCTTATTTATTCCCTCAACAACAACTCTATTTCCAACTTTTAAACCTTGTTCAATGGCCACATTTCCACCACTAACTTGCCCTAATACAACTTTCTTTCTTATGATTTTATTATGTCTTCCTACAATATAAACATATCGTTCTTCACCAACATATGATATTGCTTTTAGAGGTACTATAGGCAATTTTTTAGAAAGAAGATTTAAAGACAGTTCGAGCATCATGCCATCTAACAACTTTTGTTGCTGATTATCAAAAATAACTCTTATATTAACTGTTAATGAATTAGGATTTACTTTCGTATCTACATGCGATACTTTTCCAATAAAAATATATTCAGGCCAGGCATCTGTCTTTGCCACAATCTCCTGACCTAAAACAATTTTTGAAATATACTTTTCAGATATTGCAAAATCTACATATACTGAAGACAAATCATGAAGTTGCAATAACGGATTACCTGCTTTTACAAATTGACCTTCTGCCAATGTAAATAAACCAACATATCCACTAAAAGGTGCAATTAGTTTTCTATTATTTAGTTCCGCTAATTTCGATTCATATACAGATCTTAGTCTTTCCACATTTGATGCTAATTGTGCATAAGCATCTTCACTTATAACTCCCTTCTTTTTTAAGGGGATTGACATATTCAATTTTCTTATTTCATTATCAAGATTTATTTTTGCTTCTTTCACATAAGCTATTTCTTTACTATTCTCTAATTGAATTAATAAATCACCTTCTTTTACATATTGGATAGGTTTAACTAATATTTTGTCAATTCTTGCAGCTACATTTGGAGTAATATCCACAGAATTTCTTGCATGAATTTTTCCAACCAAAGGCAGTACAACCCCTGTATCAGCTAGCTCAACTTTAACAACGCGTACAACCTTTGATGTAGAGCTATTTTTGGTCTCTTTTACAGATTCTTGATTTCTTAGAAAATACCAAGAGTATCCCCCACAAACAAGAATACATATAAAAATCCCCAAAATCACTCTACGCATAATATAACCTATTATCAAATGATACTATTGGAAACAAATCCCACTGCGTCATAGACTTTTTTCAATGTAATTTCTGCTTTTGCTTGAGCTTTTTCAGCACCTTGATTAAATATATCGCGTAAATAATTTTCATCTGCACGATATTCTTTAAACTTAGCTTGAATTGGTTCTAACAAGGCTACAACTGCATCAGCAACCTCAGTCTTAAAATGTCCATACATTTTTCCTTCAAAATGTTTTTCTAATTCTTCGAGTGAAGTTCCTGTTACTGCACTCATTAAATCTAGTAGATTAGATACTCCTGGCTTATTATTCCAATCATAACGTACAACAGGTGGATCATCACTATCTGTTACAGCTTTCTTCAATTTCTTTACTATAGATTTAGGATCTTCTAATAAAGTAATAACATTATTTCTATTATCATCTGATTTAGACATCTTCTTACAAGGATCTTGGAGACTCATTACTCTCCCACCTGATTTTGGAACAAATCCCTTAGGTAGAACAAATGTTTCACCGTATAATTGGTTAAATCTATATGCAATATCTCTTGTTAACTCAAGATGTTGTAATTGATCTTCACCTACAGGCACAAGATTAGCTTGATATAATAAAATATCTGCCGCCATCAATACAGGATAATCAAACAATCCTACTGTGGTATTTGCGTCACCATAACGCTTTGACTTATCCTTAAATTGAGTCATTCTGTTTAACTCACCCATCTGAGTATAACAATTTAAAACCCATGATAGTTGAGTATGTGCAGGAACTTGAGATTGTAAAAACAATGTACTCTTATTAGGATCTATGCCAATAGCCAAATACAATGACAAAGTATCATAAATAGCATTACGTAAAGCTTGTGAATCTTGTCTTACAGTAATTGCATGTAAATCAACTACACTATACACACAATCATATTCATCTTGCATTTGCACCCATTGTCTTAAAGCTCCGATATAGTTACCAATTGATAACTGACCAGAAGGCTGAGCTCCACTAAATACAATTTCTTTCATTACATTTCTCCCTTATTTTCTCTTAATAAAGATGATATTAATTCTTTTATTTCCCCAAAATCATTCATCACAAAATCAGGATGAGAATCTTGAATACTTCTTCCTCTATTATAACCATAAGATAAACCTATACTTACAATATTAGCATTATGAGCAGCTTCAATATCATTTACTGAATCACCAACCATCCAAGAATCTTTTATATCTATTCCTACTTTATTACAAACGTAAAATAAAGGAGCTGGATTAGGCTTTTTTTCTAAAATCACCTCACTTCCCAAAAAGTAATCAAAATACTTTGATAACCCCGAAAGATCTAATATTTTTGGAATAAACATATTGGGTTTATTAGAAACAATCGCTAATTTAATTCCCTTATTTTTTAAAAATTCTAAAGTATTTATAACATTAGGATACAATGAATTAGAACAATCTAAACATTTTTGATACTCTTCAGTAAAAAATTGTCTTGCCTGGGCTAATATTGTAGAATCAATAGAATTTATATCAATATCATTATTCCTACTAATAGCTCTTGCCAATAACATCTGTGCGCCATTACCAACATAATTTCTAGTATCATCTAAGGATACTGTTGGCAAATTCATTCGTTTTAAAACACCTACTACTGCTGTATGTAATTGAATTACAGTATCCGCTATAGTTCCATCTAAATCAAACATTATAAGTTTTGGTAATTGATATTTCATAACTATTCAATATTTGCTAATTCATCACGCATAGCTGAAATTGTCTTTTTATAATCATCACTTCCAAATATTGCAGAACCTGCAACGAACATATCAGCACCAGCTTTAGCGATTTTGGCTATATTATCAACTTTCACACCACCATCAACTTCAATAATTAAGTCACTACGTTCATTAATATTAGCTAAATTACGTAATTCTTTAATCTTCTCAAGAGCAATTGGTATAAATTTTTGTCCACCAAATCCTGGATTTACAGACATGATAACAACCATATCAAGTTTATCCCAAACATAATCTAATACATTTAACGGAGTTGCAGGATTCAAAGCAAGTCCTGCTTTACATCCAAAACTCTTTATTAATTGCAATGAACGATCAATATGTTTAGTAGCTTCTGGATGAAATGTTATACTGTTAGCTCCTGCATTAGCAAAAGCTGTAATCATTTCATCAACAGGGGTTACCATTAAATGAACATCAATTGGTGCGGTTATTCCGTATTTCCTTAATGCACGACAGATTTCTGGACCAAAAGTTAAATTAGGCACATAGTGATTATCCATTACATCAAAATGTACCACATCAGCACCAGATTCTAAAACTCTAGAAACATCTTCCCCTAAACAAGCTAAATTAGCAGATAATATTGATGGAGCTATTGTATACTTCATATTTACGCCTATTTTATTTCTGACTTTACTGCACCGATAGATTTTGCCCAAGGTCCAGCTTTTCTAATACTTTCAGGCAATGTAGACATAACTCTACTTGCCTCACTTCTATTCTTAAAATCACCATACATCACTATATAATGATTATCCCTTTTACGATATAACACCCAAGTTGAACCTTTTATAGTTTTAGCTAAGGCATTAGCTTCTGAAAACTTCTTTGTTGCAATAATTTGAATAGAATAGTGATTATTATTTAATTCATTAAAAGAATCACGATCTCCGACTTCTGCATTTGAAACAACTTTCGACTTTTGTTCTTCTTTATTTGCAATAGGTTTATTTTCATTTCTTAAATTTTCTTCAGTTTTTACCACCTGATTTGTGTTTTTTTTCTGAGTTTTTATATCAATATTTTTAGAGACTTCTATTTTTTCTATATTCTCTTCTTTCTCTTCTTTTAAAATTTTTTCTTTTCTTGTTGTTAATTTATTTTCATCTATTTGTTTATTTTGTTCAGGTTGTGATGCTTTAACAACAATAGGTTCTGGAGTTTTTGTATTATTAACACCATCTATGTTTGAACTTCCATCAGTATCATTTTTACTATTTTCTTCAGTTTTTGACGGTTCTTTTTGTACAGAAACTATATAATCCGTTAAAGTTTGTTGTTTTTCAGCTTCTTTTGGTTTTTCAACAGTCTTTAATTCATCTTGTTCTTTTACTTTTTGTTGAACTAAAACTTTTTCTCCCTTTTCCTTAGGTTTTACTACTTCTTCTTTTTCTGAGTAATCCATAAGCTCTGGTAGCATTTTATCTTCAATTTGCGAATCATCTAAAACAAGATTAGGTTCATTAATTATCTTATCTTCATTATCACTTATAAATAAAACTGTGGATAATATTCCTAAAGCAACTATTGAAATACCTGCCGCAATAACTGTTTTATGTTTATAAAATGCTTTTTTTGATTTACTAGTATCAAAATTAGGATCTTTTACATCAGAAACTACATTATCTGCATAACTATCCTTAGCTAATTGAGCTTTTCTCTGTTGTAAAATATCATCAACTAATTTACGAATTGCACCAGGATTACCTTTACAGCTTTTAAATTCTTTACTATCTTTAACCTTGCTCTCATCTACTTTATGCAATCCATAACATCTTGCATAATATAAAAATATATTTAATGAATCTGTAACATTAAGTGGACTAATTTCCATTTCAATAGGAGTTATTGCAACATCCTTAAAAACTTTAGCCCTTATATCAGCCCAACTTGGTAATGAAGTCACAATAATTGAAAATAGATTTTCAGATTTATAAGCTTGATAAATTTCAGCTAGTTCTATTAAAAAATTTTCAGGCAAACAATCAATGCTATCTACAACAATTAATACTTTGCTATTAAATTTAATTCGTTGGACAGTTCCTATTAGTCTATCATCAGCATTAAATATAGTTGTAGGTGACAATTGTCTTAACAAAAATTCTCTTGCCTTATTTAAAGCCATACCATCAACACAAGGAACATAAGCACATTGATACTTATCGTCACTTGCCGAAATAATCAGTTCAGAACAAACTGTTTTTCCAGATTCTTTATCACCTGTTATAAAAATAAAAGGAAGACCTATTGATAGCTGATACTTTACTCTTTCAACTAACGTAGATTGACTAGTTATTCTTGGTAATTGCTCTAGTGCCATAAAACCTTCTATAATAATTATCTATATTCCGTGCATTTATACAGACTTATGCTGTAACCTCTTGAATTTCGTTTTGAGAAACGTCACCAAATAGGGAAGCTCCACCTAATTTAGTTGGTATAATAAATCTAACTTTACCATTTTGTGCTTTTTTATCATGAACCATTATTTTTAAAAAATCTTCAGTATTCATGTTTTCAGGCTTTTTAATGGGCAAACCTACTGAATTTATCAATACTTTTATTCTTTCAAATTCATTAAGTGTTATATAACCTCTAGACAAAGCAACTTGAGCTGCCATAACCATTCCTACAGCAACCCCCTCTCCATGGAGCCATACTCCATACCCCATAAATGTTTCAATCGCATGCCCAAAAGTATGTCCTAAATTAAGAATTGCTCTTATTCCAGACTCTTTTTCATCTTGATGTACTACATCAGCTTTTATGCAACAACACTTATAAATTACTTCTGATAAAACAGCAAAATCTAGATTTTTTATGTCTGAAGCATGTTCTTCTAAGTATTTAAAAAATTCATTATCCCAAATAATTCCATACTTAATAACCTCAGCCATTCCTGCTGCCAACTCGCGATTAGGAAGAGTCTTTAAACAATCTAAGTCAATTACCACTGCTTTTGGTTGATAAAAAGCACCAATCATATTCTTACCTAAAGGATGATTAATACCAGTTTTCCCACCAACAGATGAATCAACATGTGATAATAATGTTGTAGGAATCTGAATAAAATCAATACCTCTCTGAAAACTTGCTGCAGCATAACCAGTTAAATCTCCTATAACACCTCCTCCAAGAGCTATTAAAGTAGTATCTCTACCACAATTATGTTCAAGCAAAAAAGTCATAATTTGATTAAAACTTTCTAAATTCTTATACTGTTCGCCATCTGGAAGAATGCAAGCGTAAGTTTTAAAACCTGATTTAAGTAATGAATTCATTAATGGTTCTAAATACCAAGTTTGCACAGTTGTATTAGTAACTACTACAACATGACTTTTCTTTGTAATATAAGATTTCCATACTTCAGGATTTAACAATAAACCTTGCTCAATAAAAATTGGATAACTTCTATCACCTAAATCAACCACTAACTCTTTCATTACCGTTACTTCCATATTAACTAATAATTATTACTTATCATTCATTAAAGAGATTTCTGATAATATTTTATGTGCTATTTCTCTTGCAGATAAAACGTCTGTGCTTACTACAATATCTGCTACTTCCATATATAAAGGCTCTCTTTGTTCCATTAAACGTTCAAGAGTTCCCTTAGGATCTTCGTTATTTATCAAAGGCCTTCTTTTATCTTTGCTTGTTCTAAGATATTGATTTTCAACAGAAGTTTGTAAATATACAACAATACCTCTAGAAACCAAGTGATTGCGATTATTTTTATTTTTTATGGCTCCGCCACCTGTAGCTAAAATAATTCCTTTTAACTGTGTTAGTTCGTCAATAACAACTTCTTCACGTTTTCTAAAACCATCCTCACCTTCTACATCAAAAACCCATGCTATATCTGCACCTGTTCTTGTTTCGATTTCAGAATCTGAATCATATAATTCATAATCTGTAATTTCAGCTAAAGCTTTCCCAATAGTGCTTTTACCAGCGCCCATAGGACCTACTAAAAAAATATTTTGATTAGTATTCATATCTTTTTCTTATATAAAAACAAAATATCCCACAACAATATTAAAAATCATGTCAATTATATAATAAATTAACTTAGATAGCACAAAAAAGGTACCTAAAATTATGAATTACGCTATACATCAGATATTAAAAGCTTATTTTCGTTATAACTAAATAAATTATTTATCTACATAAAATAAAAACCCCCTAAATTAGGGGGTTTAAATTAAATACTAATCTGTATTACTGAGCTTCTTTAACAATGTGAGGAGTAATGAATATTAACACTTCACGCTTAGAATTTTCATTATTAATAGACTTAAACAACCAACCAACTACAGGAATATCACCTAACAATGGGATCTTAGAAGTATTCTTAGCAATTTGTTGCTGGAAAATACCACCAAGAACGATTGTATCACCATTTGAAACTAATACTTGAGTTTCAACTTTACGTGTATTCAAAGAAATTGATGGACCAGTTACTGTTTGAACATTCTGACCTAATTCATCTTGAGTGATTACTAAGTCTAAGAATACAGCATCGTCAGGAGTAATCTGAGGAGTCACAGTTAAACCTAATACAGCTTTCTTCCATTCAACAGTTGTATTACCACCAGCTGAATTTGTAACTGCAGGAATTTCATAACCTTGTTCAATCAACGCTTCTTTCTGATTTGTTGTTGTAATACGCGGACTAGAAATAATTTCAGTACGACCTTCAGATTCCAATGCAGCCAATGTTAAACTAACATTGAAATTACCAACCAAACGACTAACCTGTAGTAAACCAGAGCCACTTGTTGGAACAGGCATATTTGAATGACCATTATACCAAGTACCCTTATTTACATCGATATCATGAGTATAACCGTTATCTGATTCCCAAGTCATTGGCATAGAGCCTTCGGCATTTGTATTGTGACCAGTAAAGCCCCATTGAGTACCTAACTCTTCTTTTACTGTTTCATCAACAGACACAATACGAGCTTCGATAACAACTTGTTGTACAGGTGTATCTAAAGTTTCAATCAAACGTTTAACATTTGCAATAGATGCTTCAGTATCTTTAACAATCAAGGTATTGGTTCTTTCATCTACAGTAGCTGTACCACGTGCTGATAACAAGCTATCTGACGATTCTGAACCATTAGAACCATTGCTGTAACCATTATTAGTGTTTGAAGCAGAAATTGAAGTCGCAGAATCATCGGTCTTTAACAACTTAACAATATCAGCAGCCTTTGCGTAGTTAATCTGAATAAATTCAGTTACTAAAGGTTCTCTAACAGCCTTCTTTTCTCTTTCTTCTAACTGCTTCTGTTCGTATTTAGCTAATTCATCTTGTGTACCAACAAGCATGATATTACCTTCTATACGCTTATCCAAGCCTTTAACACGTAAAACAGTATCTAAAGCTTGATCCCAAGGTACACTTTCAAAGTTAACTGTAATATTACCTTGAACTGAATCGTTCATAACTAAGTTAATTTTAACTTCTTCTGCTAAGATCTTTAACGCATTACGAACTGGAATATCTTGGAATGATAAAGAAAGCAACTTACCATCATATTTATGTTCATTAGCAACCTTAATAGTAGGCTTCTTCTTATCAACAGAAATTACAACTGTATTACCATTCTGATCGAACTTTGAATCATATTCACCAGCAAATAGAGCTAAATCTAAAACCGCACCATCAGCTGTATCAGATACGTCAATAGTGTTAACTAATGTAGCATAATCAGCAACATCCATAACTGCTAATAAATCTCTAGCTACAGAAGTACCATGGAACTTAGCAAGAACATGAGAACCTTTGTTCTTTAATTCAAGAGTAGAACTCTTATTTGCCAAACCAACAACAATTAACGCTTCGCCATTTGGACCTTTCTTAAAATTGATAGAGTTGATGTTATTAACACCACTAGCAATACCTGTATTCTTGCTAGTTAAGATTGATGGATCTTTTTCACCATTCTTAGCTGCAACAACACGTGGATCAGCCCCAATTGTTAAGAATAATGAATTACCTTGTTGAGATACTTCATATGGCACCAAAGAATCCAAACCAACTACAACGTCTAAATTTTCACCACTCTGTGATACTTTAACGTCGTTAATACCACCCTTGTTAATTGGTAAACTATCCTTTAATAAAGCTGATTCAGCATCACTTAAGTTTAAAACCAACTGCTCAGGTTGATATTGTAATCTGTCTTGGTATGAACCAACTGGACCATCAAATTGTAATTCAATACTTGTCTGACTTGCTAATGAGTCATTTACTTTTACATTTTCAAGCTTTGTAGCTGCCTCAGCAGGCAATACAACACTAGCAACTGTAGCTAGCATCACAAAAAGCCCTAATTTTTTCTTTTGAAAATTCATAATATATTTCCTGCCTGCTTCCATTAATCCGCAACAATCATATCTAAACGAGTAGCACGTTTATCCCAACAACCCTTTCCGTCTGAAATAAATTCTTCAACTTCTAATGAGTCAGGTGCAACTCTTATAACCTTACCGAAATTTAACCCCATATGCATTCCAGGTTCAACTCTTACAACTAAACCATCAGCTGTTTGTACAAGAGCTTTCAACTTACCTTCAACAGTAATTGTACCCTTCATGAATAAATTATCCAAAGCAAATTGTTCCAATTCTTCCATTGGACGATCACGATCTGGCTGTTCGCAATTCAAAGCCTGAATTGGTTGATTCATCGAAATTTCTGGCTTTGGCAATACGAAAGGCATACGATCGGTCTTTGGTTCAAATTTCATAGCAACGAATGTAGTTACTTCTGGAAGCTTTTCTATTGGTGACGGAGCCTGTCTCTTCTGTGCAGCAACATTTTCACTAATATCGTCCGTGTATTTATTACATGCACCTAAACTTAGTGAAGCTGCAAGAAATAACGCGATAACTGATAAATTCTTCATATTATCTACGACCTCTTCTACTCTTACGTTCATTTTGCTTCTTAGCTTCTTCTGCATTGTAACGGAAAGTCTTAGCTAAAAGATTCATTTCTAATAAATCTGTTTGGCTATCCTTACCTTTCTTATCAGCATGAGCTAAGTCGAACTGATCAATAGTAACGATACGAGGTAAAGCAGCTACGTCAGCAGCAAAACTACCAAGTTGTTCATAAGTACCAGTCACAACAATACGCATAGGAAGTTCTGTGTAAACATCCTTTTTACCTTCTTGTTCCCACTTAATACTGATTAAATTCAAACCATTATCTTGTGCAATAAAACTGATGTCATCAAGTAAATTAGCAACTTCGTTACTGTTAGGTAACTGACGCAACTGGGCATCAAGCAAACTTTCTAATTCGATAATCTGTTCTTTATATTGTTCCAAATTAGCAGCCTGTTTTGCTTTAGTTGCAAATTCGTCTCTTAATTTAGTTTCTGTATTTTCTAGATTTGTCAATTCATCATCTTTATCAGTGATAAACAACGACCATGAAAAAAATACAATTAAACATGCACATACTATAGAAGCGATAACAGTCAAAAATATTGGCCATGTATCAATTTCTTTTATATTAAAATTAGTATCTAGAGCCATTATTTTGCACCTCCGTTATTAGCATTCTGAGTATCGCCCTTAATAACGAAAGACATATTAAACTCATATAGACCATCTGGAAGAGTAGGAACAATCTTCTTACCATCCTTTGATTCAGCCCTAGTCTGAGCAATAGCTCCATTTCCTAACCACTTACTGTTATCTATGTTTCTTAACATTGATGACAAGCGTGGGTTAGATTCTGCCAAACCACTAACTTTTACACTACCCGTAGCAACCTTCATACCTGTCAAATATATACCAGACGCTACTAGAGTAGGCAAATCTGAATACAAACGAACAGCATAGTTACGACTTTGTTGTAAAATATTAATAGCGTTCATACGGTCAATCAAGCTTTGACGATATTCTTTTAACTTACTAATTTCTACAATCTGAGCATCAACTATTCTTATTTCATCTCTCCAAGTTTGGTTACGATTTTTTTGACCTTCGATTTGTACTGAATATAGTGCTGCTATAATACCAGAGACAAAAAATCCAATTACAACGCCTGTCAAAATAATCTTCGCAAAGGTTTTTTTACGACGATCTTTTAACTCCTGTCGCCATGGAAGTAAGTTTATATTGGACATGGTTCAAAACTCCTTAAAGCTAAACCAAGAGCAATCATATACTTATAACCTGCCTGGTTTTCTTCTGTCTTAAACTTAGGATTTGACTTAAATATATCAGGAGCTTTCACTGGTAATCTCAATAGATTTGATAACTGCTCTGTCAATCCTGGTAACAAACAAGTTCCACCTGTTAGAACAACCATATCCACTTCTCTATGAGAAGATGAGGAAGTAAATAATTGAATGTTACGCTTAATCTGTTGAGCTAAGTGATTCATATATGGAGCTATAATCTCTGTTGGAGCTTCTCCAGGAAGTCTATTTTGAACCTTAGCTTTTTCTGCATCCTCATAGGACATACTGTAGTATGTGGCAATATTTTGTGTAACATTGTCACCACCAAAACTTTGAAGTCTTTGGTAAATAACTTCACCTTTATATATAACACCAAAGGTTAATGTTACTGCACCAACATCCACTATAGCAACAGTTTTATCTGCATAACTTGCATCAAAACCAGGAATAACACTCTTGATTGCACGAGCGAGAGCGTGAACAGAAACATCCACAACCTTTATATCCATACCAACACTATCAAACACGGCTTTTCGTGCTTCAATAGACTCAGTACGTGCTCCACTTACAAGAACATCATTCTTAGTGGTATCATTAAGATTAGTTCCTAAAACTTCATAGTCTAGGTTTATTTCTTCTAGTGGGAAAGGTATCAACTGCTCTGCTTCAGACTCAATAAAATCACTTAATTGAGAATCATTGAGATTAGAATCTACCTGAATCACCTTGGAAATAACTCCAGAACCAGAAACCGATGTTGCAACAAATTTTGGTCTTTGCGGAATATGTTTAATTAAGCTCTTAGTAGCACTAATAACTTTTTCCATATCCTGAATCTGATAATCTGAAATCGAACCTTTTGGTGTTGGCACTTCTGCCACACCTACGATTTGATAATTATCCGATCTACCAGATATTGCAACTGCTTTTATTGATTGGCTTCCAAAATCTACACCTAATAAGTTGTAGAGGTTGCCCTTATTTTTCATTCCAGCCATATTTGCATCCGTGCTGATTAACATTGTACTCGTTCTAACATGATACAATTTATCTTTACAATTGTCATAAAACAATCTATAGTATAATTCTCTATTTTGAACTAGATAACAGTTTACAAATACATATAGTATTTTTAACTTTTTAATGAGTGTTTTAAATTTATTTTTTATAAAACCACTTTCCTATTTTTAATAATGACAACAGTCATAAAAAAATAAATAACAAATCATACTTTTTTGAGCTAGATAACAATTTAAGTTATAATCATCAATTATATAAATTATTATTCATCCTTCAGTTAAAAAATAGTTAAAAGAAAAAAGTATGTTATTTATTTGGTTGCGCAGATTTATTTGGTTTTGCTTGTTAATTATAAGCTTAATTACAGCGGCTCTTTGTTTTTACTACTATCATGTTCAAAGTACTCTACCGAATGTAGAACAACTAAAACATGTGAATTTCGAGACACCTTTAAAAATTTATACCATTGACCAAAAGCTAATTGGAGAATATGGTGAGCATAGACGAATCCCTCTAAAAATTGAGCAAATTCCTCAAAATTTAAAAAATGCTTTTCTTGCGATAGAAGATTCCCGTTTCTATGAACATTATGGTATAGACCCTATTGGTATTATGCGTGCTGCTTACGTTTCTATTTTGAACGGACGTAAAACTCAAGGTGCAAGCACAATCACTCAGCAAGTAGCTAGAAATTTCTTTCTCTCTAATGAAAAAACCTATACCAGAAAAATCAAAGAAATATTTCTTTCATGGAAAATTGAACAATCTCTTACCAAAGATGAAATTCTCGAATTATATCTTAATAAAATAGCCTTAGGCCATCATTCATTTGGGGTAGCAGCTGCTGCGTATGTATATTTTGGAAAAAATATCAACGAATTAACCCTTGGTGAAATTGCAATAATTGCAGGATTACCCAAAGCGCCTTCAAATCTCAACCCAATTTCTCATCCCCAAAGAGCAAAAGAAAGAAGACATCTTGTTTTAAAAAGAATGCTTGAGTTAGGAATGATCTCAAAAGAGGATTTTACAGAAGCAGATAATGAACCAATTGTTGCAAAATATCACGCTGCAGAAATCGAAGTAAATGCCCCTTATGTTGCTGAATCTATAAGACAAAAATTAGAAAACACTTATGGAAAATCTATATATACAGAAGGTTATAAAGCTTATGCAACAATTTCAAGTACCAATCAAGAAGCTGCTAATTTAGCCGTCTTTAATGGATTAACTGAATACGACCAACGGCATGGATATAGAAAACCTTTTAATGTCATAAAAAATTACCATACAGATATCAATAATGAGAAATCTATAAAAAATGCCTTAAAAACCGCAACCACATATGAATTTATAAAACCAGCTATCGTAATTTCAACAAATAACGATAATTCGGCTAATATCTATGTAAAAAATCAAGGTTATGGAAAAATTTCATGGTCATCAATGAAATGGGCCAGAGCCTTTAAAACAGACTCTTACACCGGCCCTATTCCCCAAAAAGTGGGAGATGTTTTAAACATAGGTGATCTAATATATGTAACATCAGGCAACAATGAAAATGAATACAAACTTTCTCAAGTTCCTCAAGTACAAGGTGCATTAATATCCCTTGATTCTCATACTGGCGCAATTTTAGCAATGGTCGGAGGATATAGTTTTAAGCAAAGTAGTTTTAACAGAGTAGAACAAGCAAAACGCCAAGCTGGTTCAAATTTAAAACCTTTTCTTTACTCTGCAGGTCTCGCTAATGGCTATTCTTTAGCAACACTAATGCTAGATGATAGAATCTCTATATGGAATCCTTGGAGCAAAACCAATTGGTCTCCTAAAAACTCTCCTAATCGATATGAAGGTATAATACCTTTACGCATGGCATTAGCAAAATCAAAAAATGTTGTGTCTGTGCGTTTACTTCGTTCAGTTGGCCTTGAAAATTTTGTAACTCATTTGCAAAAATTCGGTTTTGAAGTTTCTCGTTTCCAAAAAAATGAATCACTAGCCCTTGGTGCCTACGAAGTAACACCTTTAGAACTTGCAACTGCATATTCAGCATTTGCAAACGGAGGATATAAAATTGAACCATACATTATTGATAAAGTTACCATTGGCGAACAAAACACGGTAATTTACAGAGCAAATCCAATGGAAGCTTGCAGAAACTGCAAAGATGCAGTTAAAAATCAAATTGAACCTGAACAAATACCTGAAGTTGCTCAAAAGTTAATAGCTGAAAACTATGCAGAACAAATTATTTCGCACTCAAATTCATTCTTAATATCTAGTGCACTAAGTAGTGTAATCTTCGGTGGCACATATACAGAAGGAAAATATTGGGGTACGGGAGGTAAAGCACAAGCTCTTAAAAGACATGATATCGCTGGAAAAACTGGTACAACTAATGAAAGTCGCGATGCTTGGTTTTCAGGTTTTAATGCTAATGTTGTAACTACTGTATGGGTAGGGTTTGATAACTTTGCTAGAACTTTAGGGAGAATGGAATCAGGTGGTAAAGCATCTCTTCCTATATGGATTGATTACATGAAAACCGCATTAAAAGATATGCCTAATTCGCCAGTTTTACCAGATTCTTCAATAATAAAAAGCAATGTTGCAGGTTATCCTGAATACTTTGTAAAAGATATTCCTATTGTCATCAACACACCTTATATGGATGAAGAAGGCGATTTTTCAACAGGAACAACATCTGATTCGGGTAAAAAACAAGAATCTATTGATGATATATTCTAATTATGCATACAAGCATACAAATCTGGTGAGTAATAGTTTTACTCACCTATAATTAGATTAGGATCTATAGAAATATAAAATTATACTTAAATCTACAAAGAAAATAATATTTAAAAATACATAAAAGTTTTATTATTATATGAGTTATATTTCAAAGAGATTCACATGATTTTAAATTCTAATATCGTTACAAATTTAAATATTGATTCTATTTATGTGACCTTAATAAATTAAAAACATTTGTAGAGGATGAATTAATAAAAATCAATATAGTCAAATAGCTCTAGAGCTGAATTATGGTAACATCTGTTTTCATAAAAAATAAAAAGAGAGATCCAAAAAGATCTCTCTACCCATTAACGTACTATTATTCGCACATGTTGATAATGATTACATCATACCACCCATGCCGCCCATACCACCCATATCAGGTGTAGCAGGAGCTGCTGAATCCTTCTTAGGAGCATCTGTAATCATACATTCTGTAGTAATCATTAAACCAGCAATTGAAGCAGCATACTGTAAAGCACTTCTTGTTACTTTAGTTGGATCTAAGATACCCATTTCTAACATATCGCCGTACTGTTCTGTAGCAGCATTGTAACCAAAATTACCTTCACCAGATCTTATTGCATTAGCAACAACAGATGCTTCTTCACCAGCATTTGTAACAATCTGACGTAATGGAGCTTCCATAGCCTTCAAAGCAACCTTGATACCACAGTTTTGGTCTGCATTTTCACCAGATAAGTTTGCTAGTTTAGTAGCTACACGAACTAAAGCAACACCACCACCAGCTACAACACCTTCTTCAACAGCCGCACGAGTTGCATGTAAAGCGTCGTCAACACGATCTTTCTTTTCTTTCATTTCAACTTCAGTTGCACCTCCAACCTTTATAACAGCTACACCACCTGCTAACTTAGCAACACGTTCTTGTAACTTTTCTTTATCATAGTCTGAAGAAGTTTCTTCAATAGCCTTACGAATCTGAGCAACGCGAGCTTGAATAGCTTCTTTTTCACCACAACCATCAATAATTGTAGTATTATCTTTAGTAATAACTACTCTCTTTGACTTGCCTAAATCATTGATTGTAGCAGCGTCTAACTTCATACCGATATCTTCAGAAATAACTGTACCATTTGTTAAAATAGCGATATCTTGTAACATTGCCTTTCTACGATCACCAAAACCTGGAGCCTTAACAGCTGCAACTTTAACAATACCTCGCATATTGTTTACAACTAAGGTAGCTAAAGCTTCACTTTCAACATCTTCAGCAATAATTAATAATGGCTTACCTGCTTTTGCAACACCTTCTAACACTGGAAGAATATCACGAATATTTGAAATCTTCTTATCTACTAATAAGATATAAGGTTCGTCAAATTCAACTGTAGCACTTTCAGACTTGTTAATGAAATATGGTGATAAATAACCTCTATCAAATTGCATACCTTCTACAAGATCTAACTGATCTTCAAAGCTTGTACCATCTTCAACAGTGATAACCCCATCTCTACCAACTTTTTCCATTGCTTCAGCAATTAAATTACCTACAGTAGCATCTGAATTTGCAGAAATAGTACCTACTTGAGCTATAGCCTTTGAATCAGCACATGGAGTAGATAAACTCTTTAATTCTTCTACTGCTGCAGAAACTGCTTTATCAATACCACGCTTTAAATCCATAGGATTCATACCAGCAGCTACTGATTTTAAACCTTCATTGATAATTGCTTGTGCTAAAACTGTTGCTGTAGTTGTACCATCACCAGCTACATCATTAGCCTTAGAAGCTACTTCCTTAACCATTTGAGCACCCATGTTCTGGAACTTATCTTCTAATTCTATTTCCTTAGCAACAGACACACCATCCTTAGTAATTGCAGGTGCACCATAAGACTTATCTAAAACAACATTACGACCCTTTGGACCAAGAGTAACTTTAACCGCATTTGCAAGAATATTCACACCTTCTAACATCTTAGAACGTGCATCATTACCAAAAACTACATCCTTTGCAGACATTTTAAATTTCCTATTCTATATATAAAAACCAATACAATATAATAAAAACTTATATGATGAATCTGTTATTCTTCAACAACAGCCAAAATGTCACCTTCTGACATTATTAAAACTTCTTCACCATCAAGTTTTTCTTTCTTAGTTGCATAACCTTCGTTGAAAATAACCTTATCGCCAACCTTAACAGCCATAGGCTTAGTGCTACCATTATCAAGTACACGACCAGTACCAACTGCGATAACTTCACCTCTTGTTGACTTATCAACAGCGGCACCAGTAAGAACTATACCACCAGCAGACTTTGCTTCAACTTCAATACGCTTAACAATAACACGGTCATGTAATGGACGAATTGTCATAAATATTTATGGTCAAAGTTAAACCTTTGAACCGCCTCCGTAAAATATAAATAAAACAAACTAACAAATATGAAATATAACATATTTCTAAACTACTAATAATATGGGGATTCATTAATAGAAATTCAAGGATTTTTTTTAAGATTAAACAAATTATTTTTGAATATCCTCATATTCAGCATCGTAAACTTTTTCTTTACGTTTACTATAAGATTTTTTATTCCTTGAAGATGGAGCTGTAGAATCTTCTTTCGAATCACCTAAAGATTCATTCGATGAAAAATTTTTATTATTAAAATTTTTAAAAATTTCTTCAAAATTCATACCTTGCCCCATTTGAAAAGACATAAATGAGGAAATTTGTTTTAAAATTATCTTATTTATTAAATAAATTTGAATTATTTTTCTAACAAAAGGAATTAAGATCAAAAAGGCAACAATATCAGATATAACACCAGGGAATAAAAATAATACTCCTGCTATTAAATAATGTATCTTATTACCTCCTACACCAGCACCTGAAAACATTGCGAAGGAATTTGTAAAATTATTTAGATCTCTTTTGTCATTTTTATCTATTCCTTTCTTTATTAAAAAATTTCCAATAAAAATAGTACAAATTATATAAATAAAAACAGGACCTAATGTAAAATAATTAATCATCAAACCAAGACTAAAAAAATCTATAACTACTAAAAAAATTAAAGCTAATAACAAAATATTTCTTATTTTTCGGGGGAACATAAAATTTTCCTTTATTCTATAAATATAATATTATTTACATATCAACTTCATTATAAAAGAGCTTACATCTCATAGGCAAGCTATGTTTTCGCCCAAAATTATAACAAGTTACTCTATTGTTTACGTATGTGTAGTTCACTTATATCGCATGTAGTATAATAAACTATTATCAGAATTTTTTATTAAAAATAATTACAAGCTTTAGTCACTAATTGGATATCATCTTATGATTTTTTACAAATCTATTTCAAAAATAATTTCTTCGACATTAATTGTTCTGAGCCTTCTTTTATTTAATAATTATTGCTCAGCTAATGATTATTTTGAGCAGGAACCTATCAGCAATTCAATAAATATTACACCTCAATTTTTACCTATTGAGGAAGCTTTTATTCCTTCATTCACCCAAAATAATAACCAAATAACCGTAAAATTCAATATTCACCCAAAATGTTATCTTTATCAAGAAAGATTTAAAATATTAGGAACAAATGTTTCTGTCGAAGATGTAGAAATCCCTGAAGGAGAATATCATAATGATGAATATATGGGACCTTCCCATATTTATCACAATCAAGTAGAGTTTACTGTACATTTAAGCAATAATTCATCTCAAGATTCTGAAAAAAAATTAGAAATTACTTATCAAGGGTGCACAGAAGGTGTTTGTTATCCTCCAACTATTTTTAATATACCGATATCTAATTTTGATAACGTAATCTCAAATCAAATACAAAAAACAGAACAATCTGAAAATCTAGACTTTAATCAAAACAATAGTCATTCAATATACGAGTATATAAAATCGGCCAGTTTTTTAGTTGGATTAGCAATATTCTACGCTTTAGGTTTATTACTGTGTTTCACACCTTGCATGTTTCCTATGTACCCTATTTGGAGTTCAATAATATTAGGTAATAAGAAAAAAAATTTTAAAACATCTCTAATTTACTCTTTTGCGTATATTCAAGGAATTGCAATAACCTATATGTCAGTAGGCATTGCTATAGCTTATACAGGTGCAAAATTCCATGCTACATTACAACAACCATTATTTTTAATAGGTGTAAGTATAATATTCTTTTTATTAGCTTGTTCTATGTTTGGGGTATTCACTATTACTCTTCCAAATAGTTTTACTTCAAAAATCCAAAATATTTCTGATAAATTCCAAGGTGGAACAATTATCGGTGTTTTTGTTATGGGGGCTATCAGTGCAATTGTAGCCTCCCCTTGCACGACAGCGCCTCTTGCAGGAGCTCTAATGTTTATTGTTCAAGATGGTTCTATTTTAAAAGGTGGATTGTATCTCTATGTTTTATCCCTAGGCATTGGAACACCTTTATTTATAATAGGATTAATAGGACAAAAATACCTACCTAAAAATGGAAACTGGATGATAAAAATAAAGGTGATTTTTGGATTTATTTTATTAGGAACTCCTTTATTATTACTTCATTCTTTTATTCCTAGTTATATAATAAAATCACTTACAATTTTACTATTGGGTTCTTGTATAATTTACTTAATAAATATTAACTACTCCAAAAAAATTATCGCCTCACTCTGTTTAATTGCATTAACCTTAACTACAACAACTTACCTTTACAATAATGAGTCTATAAATAATCATTCAATAAATAAAATACAACACATCAATAATATTAATGAACTGAATTCTTTCATAAAAAATAACAGACTTGTTATGATCGATGTTCGAGCGGATTGGTGTCGTGAATGTATTCATTACGAAGAAACAACATTTAAAAATAAAAATGTTATAAAAGCTCTGAGAGATTTCAAAGTTGCTCAAATTGACATCTCAAATTTATCGAATGAAAAACAAGATATTTTAAATAAATATAAGGTAAATGGTGTTCCTTCAATTCTATTTTTTAAAAACGATAAAATGATCAAAAAGATTGATGGCTATCTTGATGATACTAATTTCCTACAAGTATTAACTAGTTTTAAAAACTAACTTTACTATATTGCATACCATTGGTTTGGGATTTTATTTCCCAAACCATCTATAAATATATATTTTAGGTGGTAGACGTAGTTTACACACAAGCGCGTTCTCTCTCCTTTAGTAGGTAAAAAATTGCGTTCAAATTACAATTTAGATGACTACAATGATTA
>JBJFGR010000145.1:0-5940 GCA_051892875.1 Succinivibrionaceae bacterium | reverse complement strand
TTTTTTTTTTTTTTTTTTTTTTTTTTTTTTTTTTTTTTTTTAAACTGTTTTTGTCACGTTTAAAAAGAACATAAGGTTCTGTTAAAGATCTATAGAGAAAATTATCTATGAGTCTTCTTTTTTACCAACACATATACACGATGACTCCTTTATTTTAATTTATAGTAATTGTGAAACAATAAATGATAATATTTTCAATATTATAGTAGTAAAAAACGGAGTTTATATTCAATTTTGAGCATTTTTTAATAGCAAGTACATTATTTATATAATTAATGTCAATATTTTATAAAAATTTTATTTAAATATTTTAGAACCACATTAAAATAGTTAAATAAAATGTTATAGCAAGCCGTATTAGGTAACAGGAGTGCGTTATGAAGATTAATAAAGGTTTTACATTGATAGAATTAGTCGTAGTTATTGTAATTCTTGGTATATTAGCAGCTACAGCTGCACCAAAATTTATGGATTTACAAAAAGATGCACGAATTAGCGCGCTAAATGGGATGATGGGTGCCGTTAAAAGTGCCGTATCAATGGGATATTCAAAGGCAATCTTAAGCGGTAAAGACAAGTCTGCAACAGCTGTTCAGATTGTAGATGGAGTTAATGCTATCTATGGACGAATCACACCAGAAACAATCGGTAAAGCATTAGATGCTGAAGTTGAGCAATTAACAGGAACTTGTGAAACTGAATGGTGTTATTCTGCTACAACAGATGATACGCATAAGTTTGCATACGTTTCAATAGTGTCTAAAGGCTTTGGTAATGATCAAGTAGTAACTTTAGCATCTGCAAATGAATTAACAGATAGTAAAAAAAATACTAGTGCTTGTGCTGTGGTTTATTTGCTTAATTGGTCTGCTTCAAATAATATTGAAACAAAGTACAAGGTTTTTGATAGCGGTTGTTAAAGAATTTGTTTAGTAAATAATAGAACAAACTTTTTACATATTAGTTGTTGATTAAAAGCGTTATTGATAAGATGATCAATAACGTTTTTTTTTGATTCATTAAAAGGGTTACTATATTATTTTTTTGTTAAGTTGCTTGTATATTTGAAATATAGTAATTATAAAACTTTATTACTTAGGGTAAAATCTTTAATATTGGTGAAACATTTCTGTTTTTAAAGTTTTCTTTGATTTACGTATATCTAAGTAAATAAATTGGCGTAATTTAGGAGAATAAAGTGAATTTATCGAGAAACAACAAGGGGTTTACTCTTATAGAGCTTGTAGTGGTTATCGTTATTCTTGGTATTTTGGCTGCAACTGCAGCTCCTAAGTTTATGAATTTACAAAGAGATGCGAGAGTAGGAGCACTAAAAGGTATGAGTGCTGCTATGAAAAGTGCTTCATGTATGGTTTATTCCAAAGCTTTATTATCTGGTCAAGATAATAAGCGGGATGGAGCTATTTGTATAGAAGGTTCGGGTATAAGTAATAGTTGCTCAAGTGATTTAAAAATCAAGACAAATTATGGAAAGATATCTCCCGAACATATGTATAAAGTTCTAGATGCAGATATGGTTGAAAAACCTACTAAAACCGATGGAGCAGAACAGAAATGTGATAATGATTGGTGTTATTTTTCTGCTTCTGCTAATGCAGAGTCTGGAATTGTAAGTTCATATATTGCTTTTTTCCCAAATGGATTTTCTGCAAAAAATGCTTATCAACCAAAAATTTCTGCTAGCAAAGATTTAAATATTTCAATAGTTAATGATGGTAATATTGCTTTGTGTGCAGTATATTATGTCGTAGCCTATACTCAAAACGGAGAAACTGTTAATAAGAAAACCATTAATACAAAATTAGAAATTATGGATAATGGTTGCTAGTATTTTTTGTTTTCTTATTTTATTTTATTTGTGAATGCATATAAAGGATTATTTTATCTTACTGCTATTGTTTTTTGATAAATTAACCCAATTATTTTCTTTTGTGGAAATAAAACGTCGTGCATAAAAGTTTCTGTTTATACTGTAATTATAACGACAACTATAACAATATCAATATCAATACTCTCGATAAAAAATATAGAAACTCAAAAAATATGATAAAAATGTTTTGGTAGTAATGATAAATCTTGAATTATTTTCACTATATATAATATATACTTTAGAAAAATTTATTAAGATTTTTGTTTGAATTTATACACTAATAAATCAAAAATAGAAGTCTGTACACTTTTTAAGTATTTATAAAATATACAGACTTATTGTTTATAAAATTGAATAATGTTGAAAATCAACATCCTTTGTCATGCAAAATAACTTTAGTGGTTGGGTTATTTTGGTCATTAGGTTGCACATATGCAACAAAACAATCAGTATCTTTTACCCCTCCTGAATAAGTGTATCCCTGCGGCCAAAAAATAGAAATACCGAACTGATTATTATCTATCTTTTGATAATCACTAGGAACAGAACAACGACAATATTCAGCTTCACAAGGCGTTTTACTTAATTGATCACTTATTTTATTACATCTTAGCTTCGTGTTATATCCGTCATAATTTTTTATATCTGCAGTAATTATTTTATATGATTCAACCTGGTCTGGATATCCCCATTTTACTCTAACCCATACCCCATTTAATAAAACACAAGGTTTATTTACATGGCTGGCTTCTGTGCATTCGGCTCCTTGATCATTATTGCCTATAAGACCTGTTCTATGAATGATAGCATTCATATGTACCATATTAATACCTGATTTTAGTGCTGCTGCCAATCCTTGCATTTTTGCTATGGTGGCGTCTCGTTTTAAGTCCATGAATTTAGGGGCGGCTGTTGCTGCTAAAATACCTAAAATTACAATAACTAGAACTAGTTCAATTAATGAAAAACCTTTATTACGACAACAGGTTGAGTTTTTCATATAAGCCTCTTTTAATTTTGATAAAATATTTTTCTTTATTGCTTATTTTAATTTTTGTACATAAGTATTTCAAAGTAAATATGTAGATATTAAGATTATAGTCAAATTTTATTTTTTCTTTTACTCAAACTATGTATCGAGTGTAACAAATCTATCTTTCGTTCGTTTAATAAATGGAAATTAGATGTGATTAGTTTAACATATTGAAAATAATTTTTATATTTAACTTAATGTTGAGTTTTATTTCACATTTTTTTTACAATTTTTGGCTACAATACGCCACTGAAAAGGGATTAACTTATATAAATATTTATAAATATTATTATCATTTTTAGTATAAAAAGGGTAAAATAAAATGAACAACGACATTTATGAAAATGTTGTAGAACAATTAAATAACAGAACTCAAGAATTATTAAACCAGGCAGAATACGCTATTGCTAATTTTTTAAACATTGTAAAAGAATTGAGCGGTGGTGAATTTATGTGTAATGTTATACCAGTTATTTCACATACAAATGGTTTACCATCTATATCATGGTTTAATAAAGACAATCAGGATATTTTTCCGTGTGATATTACAACAAATTCCGTAGATTTTAGTTCGGTTAGATTACAGCCCGTAGTTGAACAATATGTGAATAAGACGGAGATAATTTTAAGCGAAATACGTAAAGAATTGAATTTTGTGTTTTCGGTATTCAAAAAGTTGAATTATTGGAATAAATTTTACACAAAAGATGAAATTTTAGAAATAGATGCTTATTCTGAAAGTAAATAATTTTTTTTAATTTGATACTCGTAAAATCGCAAATCTACCACTTTTTAAGACATATAGCTTTATTTATATGTCTTTTTTGTTTTTATTTTTAATAAATATATAGTAGAATTGCAACGCATGTTTGTAGTATTTAAAACACTTAATTTGATTTTATGGATTTAAGTTTTATAAGAAAGTATCAAGGTTTGATATTTGATCTAGATGGCACTCTGGTTAACTCAATGCCGTTTCATGTAGAGGCTTGGTATGATACTTTAAAGAAGTATGGTATTGAGATAGACAGAGCATGGTTATATGCTCATGGTGGTGTTCCAAGTTATAAGATTGCTAGGGAGTTGATTTCAAAATTTAAATTAAAAATTTCGGATGAACATACTTTGGCTCATCAAAAAACAGAAGCTTATCTAAATAATATTTCAAATGTTGATATCTACCCACAGATGCTAGAGTTGTTAAAGTATGCAAAAGGACTTAATATACCAATGGCCATAGGTACAGGAACATTAAGAAGTAATGTAGAGTATATTGTTAACCATACATTACTTAAAGATTTCATAAAAGTTATTGTTTCAGCTGACGATGTAACCAAGCATAAACCACATCCAGAAACTTTTTTAAAAGCTGCTCAATTGTTAAATATTGCACCTGAAAAATCAGCAGTGTTTGAGGACGCTCCCTTAGGTATAGAAGCTGGTAGAAGAGGAAATTTTCAGGTTGTTTTAGTTGAAAATGGTTATATAAAAGAAATTCATTTTAAGTAATTTTATGATAGTTAAATTTTAATTATATTTAGGATAAAGAAATGCGTTTAAATGATAAAGATATATTTCAAGCAATGGAGAATAAAGAAATTGTAATAGATCCAACTCCCGATGCAGAGCGTGTTTCAGGTATTAGTGTTGATTTATTATTAGGTAACGAATTTCGAGTTTTTCAGGCTTATAATGCTCCATATATTGATTTAGGAAGCAAGCGTGAAGAAATGACTGATATTTTGAATCAGGTAATGGGTAGTGAAATATATATACCAGATGGAGAAGCTTTTATATTGCATCCTAATGATTTTGCAATTTCAGTGACTCATGAATCTGTAAAACTAGCACCAGACATAGTAGGGTGGCTTGATGGCAGAAGTTCTTTGGCTCGTGTAGGCCTAATGGTTCATGCAACCGCCCATAGAATTGACCCTGGTTGGAGTGGAAAAATAGTTTTAGAGTTTTATAATGCAGGTAGATTACCATTAGCCTTAAGACCAAAAATGTGCATTGGGGCTTTAAATTTTGAAAGATTGGAAAGTGAAGCTTTAAAACCTTATAATTTAAGAAGTAATTCAAAGTATAAAGAGCAACAAGGTGCGGTTATTAGTCGCATAACACAAGATAACTGATTTACAATAAGATTTAATACTTTTTTATATAGACAAGGAATACAAAATGTATTCCTTATCGCAGATTTTTTTATTTATTTAGGAATGTTACTTTTCCAGAAGTAATATTATAGATTGCACCAACAATCTTGATTTTTCCTTCCTTTTCTAATTTAGATAAAGTTTCACTTTCTCTTAATCTGTTGATGGAATTTTCAACATTTAAAACTATAGCGTCGTTTAATAAGGTTTCATCAGTAGAACCATTAGCTCTAGCTTTTGATACAGAAGGTTGAATTTCGTTAATAATATCATTGATATGGTTTACTTCACCACCTTCGTGTGCTTCGCACGCTGCAGTTACAGCTCCACAGTTAGTATGACCTAATACTACAACTAAAGGAGAACCTAAATGTTCAGCACCGTATTCAACACTACCTACTTCAAAATTTGAAACAACATTACCAGCAGTACGAATAGTGAAAATATCACCAAAATTTGCATTGAATGCAATTTCAGGAACATCTCTAGAATCTGAACAGGTAATTACAACTGCGTAAGGGTGTTGGCCATGTACTGTTAAGTCATTTCTTAAAGAAGAATCGTTATTATTTGATAAATAAAAATCATTACCTTTAGAAAGAAGTTCTTGTGCTACATCTGGAGTGATAACATTTGGTCTAGTGGTTTTAGTTGCTTCTGAGTAATTTGAACAACAAGCATTTAGACCAGTAGATAAAGAAATTGCTAAAAATAAAGTGCATAACTTTTGCTTGAACATAATTTATTATTCCTATTTTTCTTTTATTTTAAAGTTGTTGTATGATATCACAAAGAAAAATAAATATACAACGTAAACTTTTTTAAAAAGTATAACTAAATCATCCTTTGAAGTTATTTAT
>JBJFGR010000144.1:0-6048 GCA_051892875.1 Succinivibrionaceae bacterium | reverse complement strand
AGGAGCGAATGGAAAAGCTGGTTTTTAAGAGTTAAATCACAGTTTACACAAAATGATGTTTACTCCCCATGAAATATTTATAACTTAGTATTTTTATTTTACAGTTTTAGAACTTTTAATATTTTCAGAGCTTTTGATAAAACTTCTTATTAAAAGAAAAACACAGCTAAGTAGCATTATTCCGATTAATACGGATGCTATATGATATAAAAAACCTCTATTTGAAGATATTTTTAGGCGGTTTCCTTTAATATCTTTTGTGTTAGTCATTTGGTTATTACGAGTTTCTTCTAATTGGGTTTCTAAATTTCTGTATGCATAGTTTGCAGATCTGTGACCATTAGAGGCTGCTTTTTTATACCAATATAAAGCTTTTTTATTATTTACAGGAACATAGCTACCATCTGCGTAAATATTACCTAGAGTATATTGAGAATCTATATTTTTATTCTTTGCAGATACGACTAACCATTTGATTCCTTTTTTAATATCTTTTTTTACTTTATAACCTTTTAAATATTCTATTCCAATTTTATATTGTGCTTCTTGAGAACCAAGAGAGGCTGCTTTTTGGTAATATAAAAATGCTTTATTATAGTCTAGTTTATTTTTTTCATAATAATTACCAATTGAAATAAAAGAGGTATAACTTTGGTTATTAAAAGCATTAGCACAAAGAGTAGGATTTACTCCATCATGCATACAGCTTTTAATAGATATATATTCTTGGGTCGTTGTATTAATCATAGATTCATTTGCCAACGAGGCAGATGAAATTACACATAGTAATATAGTAAGGTACAGTTTGTTCATAATAATATCTTTTTTTTATAAATCCCGTACCCGCGATTATATCATTTTTGAATTTTTTAAGCTTTTTTTAAGAATTTTATTTTCTTGAAATAAGCTTTTATTTTTATTTATATGATTAATGTTTTATTTTATAAATAAATTTTTTATTTTATTGGTTATTGTTGCAGCAACTTTTGGATTATTCATTGTGTAAAGATGAATACCATCTACCTTATGATTAATTAAGTCTATAATTTGTTCAACTGCATAATCAATACCAGCTTCTGTCAAAGATTCAGGATTATTTTCATACTTGCTTAATATCTTGCATAATTTAGAGGGGAGATGAGCACCACACATGGTAACAATACGTTCTATTTGTTTTTTGTTTATAACAGGCATAATACCAGCTTGAATAGGTACATTTATATTTTGTTTTTTACATTTTTCTAAAAAGTTGTAAAAACAATTGTTCTCAAAAAATAATTGAGATATGAGTTGACTTGTTCCAGCGTTAACTTTTTCTTTTAGGTGTATTATATCTGTTTCTAAATTAGGAGATTCTACATGAACTTCAGGATAGCAAGCACCAATAACATTAATATTAGGATAGTTCTTTTTTATAAAAGAAACCAAATCTTGAGCATATTTAAAATCTATCATAGGTAAATCTTTTCTATAATCACCTCTAAGAGCAAGAATATTTTTTACTCCAATTTCTAAGAGTTTATCGATAATTTCTTTTGCTTTTTCTTTAGTTAAACCAATACCTGTTAAATGTGCAACAGTAGTAATGTTATATTTATTTATTAATATTTCAGCAATTTTTGCGGTCATATTAACATTATCGCTACCGCCTGCACCATAAGTAACACTTATAAAATCAGGATTTAGTTCTTTTAATTCTTTAAATGTTTTTTCAATAGTTTCAAAGGAATCTTCCCTTTTTGAAGGGAAGACTTCAAATGAAAATACAGTTTTATTATTAAATAAATCACTTGTATTCATTTCTTAATTCCGTAGCTGCTTGTATTAAATTTTTTAAGCTTAATTTTACTTCTGGTTCACCGCGAGTTTTAAGACCACAGTCAGGATTAATCCAAAGTTTTTGGGGTGAAACTTTTGATAAAATATTATGTAAAGTTTCTTTTATTTCATTTACTGACGGCACTCTAGGTGAATGAATATCATATACTCCGGGACCTACTTGAGTTTTAAAGTTGTTATCTTTCAAAGAATCAAGGATTAATAAATCAGATCTTGAAGCTTCAAATGAAATTACATCCGCATCCATATCATCTATTTGTTTAATAATATCTGTAAATTCACTGTAACACATATGAGTGTGTATTTGCGTTTCAGCTTTTACACCACTATGTACTAATCTAAATGCAGGAATTGCCCAATCTAAATACTCAGAATTCCAATCAGATTTGCGTAATGGTAGTTTTTCACGAAGTGCAGCTTCATCTATTTGAATTATTTTTATACCACTAGATTCTAAGTCAAGTACTTCATCTCTTAAAGCTAATGCTAATTGCAAAGTCATTTCTTTTAAAGAAATATCAACTCTAGGGAAAGACCAATTTAAAATAGTTACAGGACCTGTAAGCATACCTTTTACTAGTTTTTCTGTTTGTGATTGTGCAAATTCACTCCATTTAACAGTTATAGGGCTATTTCTATAAATATCTCCCCAAATGATAGGTGGTTTTACGCAACGAGTACCATATGATTGAACCCAGCCTTTTTGAGTAAATAGGTATCCAGATAAGTTTTGACCAAAATATTCAACCATATCATTTCGTTCATATTCGCCATGAACAAGAACGTCGAATCCCAATTCTTCTTGAAGTTTTATACATTCTTGAATCTTTTGTTTATTAAATGAAATGTATTCATCTTTTGAGATTTCTCCATTTTTGTAATTGGCTCTATATTTACGAACATCTGAAGTTTGTGGAAAAGAACCAATGGTCGTTGTCGGATATAATGGTAATTTAAAAACTTCTTTCTGAATTCTTTCACGTTCTTCGAATGAAGGAACTCTAGAGAAGTCTTTATCTGTAATGTTTTTAATTCTATTTTTTACATCATTATTAGAAGCATTTCTATCTGAATTTATAACTTTTTGATTTGCTATAAAAAGAGGTTCATTTAACTGGTCTTTACTTGCAAAAATTTTATTTAATTCATCAAGTTCTTGTAATTTTTCATATGCAAAAGCAAAATGTTTTTTTATATTTTGAGGAAGTTTTTCTTCATTTGCTAATGTATATGGGGAATGTAGTAAGGAACAAGATGTAGAAATAACAACGTTAATACCCTTATTTTTTAAAGTATTTAGAATAGACAAGGTTTGAGAATAGTCGTTCTTCCAAATATTTTTTCCGTTTACCACACCTGCAAATAGTAATTTATTTTTTGGAAAATCATATGATGTAACTAATTCTAATGATTTTCTGCCTTCTATAAAATCAATTCCTATACCATCAAAGTTTAATTGTAGTAAATTAGGATAAATGTCTCGAACATCACCAAAATATGTTTGTAATAATACCTTTATATTACCTTTACATTCTAATAGATTAGTATATAAATTAGTGAATAATTTAATATCTTCTGATGATAAATCATGAACTAAATAAGGTTCATCAAATTGAGCCCATTTTACGCCAATTTCATTGAATTTTTTTATGATATCTTTATAGGCATCTATAAAAGATGTGATTACAGAGTTGTCTGATAATGATTTATTGCCAGTAAATCTCAATAGCTTTAAAAATGTAAAAGGTCCAACAATAACAGGTTTTGTTTCTATATCTAATTTTTTAGCTTCTAAATATTCATCAAAAGGTTTTGAGCCTACTAATTTTACATTGGTAGTGTCTTCAAATTCAGGAACAATGTAATGGTAGTTAGTATTAAACCATTTTTTCATTGGTAAGGCTTTTACATTACCTTTATCACCTTGATAGCCCCTAGCTATAGCGAAATAAGTTTCAAAAGGGCTTAGATTTAAATCCTGATAACGTTTAGGTACAACGTTTAAAAGCACAGCTGTATCTAATGTATTATCATAAAATGAAAAATCATTACTTGATATGAAATCAATATGATTTTGTTTTTGAGATTCTAGATGAGTACTTCTTAAACTTTTTGCAAGCTCTTTTATTTCATCTTCTGTTTTTTTATTTGCAAAGTAAGCTTCTAATCCTAATTTTAATTCTCTTAAGCTACCTATACGAGGATAACCAATAACTGATGTTGACATAAAAAATCCTAAATATTAATTTAAAAGTGTACTTTTGGGTTGTTTTAATAATGTATAATAACTTTTTTCTATAACTAAAAAATAATTTTGTTATAGAGAGTAAAGTGTTATATTTAAAAGCTTTTAAAATTCTTTAAAAGATGTGTGCAGTTTAATTTGAAAAGTATTTTATGTAAAATACTAAATTTTTATATATAGTTATAGTTAATAACTATAACCATAACATTAGGGAGTACTGTTGTACTATTGAGTAGTTAGAGACTTATAATTTTTAAAATATCTTTTGGGGTGTGAGCAATATAATCGGCGTTAAAAGAGTCTATGTTATCTTTGGGGTGTATATATCCCCATACCGCTAAAATTGTTTTCATATTCGCATTATGTCCTGCTTCAATATCACGAAAATGATCTCCAACATATATACATTTGTTAGGGTTTACATTTAATTCTTTACATGCGTACAAAAGTGGTAGAGGATCTGGTTTTGAAACAGTTAGTAGGTTAGGACCTATAACAACCTGAATCTTTTTTAATTCTTCAAATTTTTGAAGAACTTTATGGGTTAAATTATCTGGTTTATTTGTTACGATGGCTATAGGAACATTTAATTCTTGAAGTGTTGAAATTACATTTTTCATACCATCAAAATAACAAGTTCGATCTGCGATGTGATCATGATAGTATTTTATGAAATCGCATTTCATTGATTTAAAATCAAAAGAATCCCATTTATCAGGATTTATTCCTGATTTGATTAGGGCTTGCATACCGTCAGAGGCGTACATTTTTGCTTTTTTGTCAGAAATTGGTGGAATATTAAATTTTGATAGTACGTGATTAGTAGCTGATGCTAAATCTAAAGCTGTATCTAGTATAGTTCCATCCAAATCGAACAGTATGCCATCATAATTTACAGTGGTGTTGGACATAATAAAAAATACCTAGAATTGAATAATAGTCTAAAACAATTTATGCTTAAGTTTATTATACAAAAGTTTAATGATTTAATATAAAAGAATTTGTTTAGGTTGCCCTAAATTATTGATGTAACTTCTATGTGGTTAAGTTATTTAAATTCTTAAAATTTTTGGTCATTTTCCACTTTTAGGTATTTTTTTGAGATATTTAATATATAACTCAAAGGCTTAACGTACAGTGTAATTTAAAAGCAGTACATATACAAGATTAACAACATTGGGTAACATAGACAAGATTTTTATTTTTGTTAAGAAGGATTTATTAGTGTTTTATTTGAAAAATAATTTTTGTATAATTATCAAAGTTTGATTATGGAGATAGTATATGAATCAAATTGAATTTTTAAAGTCATGTGTAAAATCTATTCCTGATTTTCCGAAGCCTGGTATTTTGTTTAGAGATATAACTTCCTTATGTGAACATCCCAAAGCATTTCCATTAATGATAGATGTTTTAGCAAGAGAATTTCTAGATGCTGGTATTACAAAAGTTGCTGCAACAGAAGCAAGAGGTTTTGTTTTTGGTGCTGCAGTAGCTTCAAAATTAAACTGTGGCTTTGTTTTGGTTAGAAAGAAGGGAAAATTACCACGTGAAGTTTATTCTGAATCTTATACTTTAGAATATGGTGAGAATGTTTTAGAAATTCATAAAGATGCTATTTCTTCAAACGATAGAGTATTAATAGTGGATGATTTAATAGCTACTGGTGGAACTATAGATGCAACTATAAAATTAGTTAAGAAATGTGGTGGTAGTATAGAAGGGTGTGCTTTTGCAATTTCATTACCTGATTTAGGTGGTGAATCACGTATAGAAAAAGAATATAAATTGAAATGTGTTTCTGTGCTTGATTTTCCAGGTCATTAATTGATTAAGATGGATTCAGTAAAGATTGATAATGTGGTAATGAGAGAAATAAATACAATATTTGAACTAGCTAATTCCGATAAAAATGGGTAAATAACAGTTTTATTAAATATATAAATAGTTTATAATATCTAAAA